>JAJYWG010000122.1 GCA_021791615.1 Actinomycetes bacterium | reverse complement strand
ATGGCCAGCAGTTCAATGGCCAGCAGTTCAATGGGCGGCAGTTCAATGGGCGGCAGTTCAATGGGCGGCGAGGCTTTTCGGGCAAGCCGCTCAACCCCGACGCGATCGCGCACCTCGACATCTGCGGAGCGGCCGTCCTGGCAGGGCGGCTGCGCTCATGAGCACCGTTAACCCGCTGGGCCTGGCCGGGCATGTCCGAGCATGCCTGTTCGATCTCGACGGTGTCCTGACCGAGACGGCGAAGGTGCACGCTGCAGCGTGGAAGGAGATGTTCGACGGTTTCTTGGAGGCGACGTCGGCCACGCGTGGCGACCCCTTCGTCGCTTTCGACCCCGTCGCCGACTACGACACCTACGTCGATGGCAAGCCGAGAGCGGACGGGACCCGGTCGTTCCTCGCCTCGCGCCACATCAGCCTGCCAGAGGGAAGCCCCGATGACCCGCCGGACGCTCGGACCATCAACGGGCTCGGCAACGCCAAGAACGAGCTCGTCCTGGCCAAGATCAAACACGATGGCGTCGAGGCCTATGCGGGGTCGGTGCGCTACGTGAAGGCCGTGCGCGCCGCCGGCTTGCACCGGGCCGTCGTGTCTTCGAGCGCGAACTGCGCCGACGTGCTCGTTGCCGCAGGCATCGCCGGGCTGTTCGAGGCTCGCGTCGACGGGGTGAGCGTCGAGAAGGACCACCTCAAGGGCAAGCCCGCCCCCGACACCTACCTCGCTGCAGCTCGCGCGCTCGGGGTCGAGCCCGGCGAGGCAGCGGTCTTCGAGGACGCACTGTCTGGGGTCGAGGCGGGCAAAGCTGGTGGGTTCGGCTTCATCGTCGGAGTGGACCGTGCCGGCCAAGCCGACGCGCTCCGCTCCCACGGCGCCGACGTGGTCGTAGCCGACCTGGCCGAGCTGATCCGCCCATCGTGATCTCTCATCCCGCCTACCCCGTCGAGCCATGGTGCGTGAGAGAGACGGCGCTCCACCTCGACATCCTCGCGCAGAGCGAGTCCGTCTTCGCTCTCGCCAACGGCCATATCGGCTTGCGAGGCAACTTGGACGAAGGCGAACCTCACGGCCTGCCAGGCTCGTACCTGAACGGCGTCTACGAGTCCCGCCCGCTGCCCTTCGCCGAGTCGGGTTACGGCTACCCCGAGGCCGGTGAAACGGTGATCAACATCACCAACGCCAAGGTGATCCGCCTCCTTGTCGACGACCAGCCCTTCGACGTCCGCTACGGCGAGGTGTGCGCCCACGAGCGGGTCCTAGGCTTCCGCGACGGCCTGCTGCGGCGACGGGTCGAGTGGGTCTCGGCGGGCGGCCGTGGCATCGCGATGCGCTCGACGCGGCTCGTGTCGTTCGTCCAGCGCTCGGTGGCCGCCATCTGCTACGAGGTCGAAGCGCTCGACCAAGCGCTACGGGTGGTGCTCCAGTCCGAGCTGGTCGCCAATGAAGCTCTTCCCGCCGCCAATGGCGACCCCCGGGCGTCGGCCATCCTCGAAACGCCGCTGCGCTCCGAGGAGCACGGCTGCGTCGATGCCAACGCGGCGCTGGTGCACCGGACCGAGAAGAGCGGCCTGCGGCTATCGGTCGCGATGGACCACCACGTCGAGGGCCCCTCGTCGACGCAGGTGTCCTCGGAGAGCTTTCCCGACCTCGCCCGGGTGACCGTCACCGCGTCGCTGGCGCCCGGCGAGCGGCTCCGCATGGTCAAGTTCGTCGCCTACGGCTGGTCGGCAGAGCGCTCGGAGCCCGCGGTGCGCGACCAGGTCGCCGCGGCGCTGACCGGTGCAGTCCAGACGGGCTGGGATGGTCTCGTCGCCGAGCAGCGCGCCTACCTCGATGCTTTCTGGGCGGGCGCCGACGTCGAGGTCGAAGGCGACGCTGAGATCCAACAGGCGGTGCGGTTCGCACTGTTCCACGTCCTCCAGGCGGGCGCCCGGGCGGAGGGGCGGGCCATCGCGGCCAAGGGGCTCACCGGCCCCGGCTACGACGGGCACGCCTTCTGGGACACCGAGACCTACGTGCTGCCCGTCCTCACCTATACCGCCCCTGACGCCGTGGCTCACGCACTCAGGTGGCGGCACTCCACCCTGGAGATGGCTCGGGACCGGGCCCGCCAGCTCGGCCTGCGGGGCGCGGTGTTCCCGTGGCGGACCATCGCGGGAGCCGAATGCTCGAGCTACTGGCCGGCAGGCACGGCGGCATTCCACATCGGTGCGGACATCGCCGACGCGGTCGTCCGCTACGTCGCAGCGACCGGCGACGAGCGCTTCGAGCGAGGCGGGGGCCTGGAGCTGCTGGCCGAGACCGCACGCCTCTGGTGCTCGCTCGGCTACCACGATGCCGAGGGCAGGTTCCGCATCGACGGGGTCACCGGTCCTGATGAGTACTCGGCGGTGGCCGACAACAACGTCTTTACCAACCTGATGGCCAAGCACAACCTCGCCTCGGCGGCAGACGTCGCCGAGCGCCACCCCGACGAAGCCCGCCAGCTCGGCATCGACGAGGAGGAGACGGCCGCGTGGCGTGACGCCGCGACCTCGATGTTGGTTCCGTACGACGACGCGCTCGGGGTCCACCCCCAAGCCGAAGGGTTCACCCACCACCAGGTGTGGGACTTCGCCGCCACCACGGACGAGCAGTACCCGCTGCTGCTGCACTTCCCCTACTTCGACCTCTACCGCAAGCAGGTCGTGAAGCAGGCCGACCTCGTGCTCGCGATGCACCTTCGCGGCGAGGCGTTCACCGAGGAGGAGAAGGCAGCCAACTTCGCCTACTACGAGGCGTTGACGGTGCGCGACTCGTCGCTGTCGGCCTGTACCCAGGCGGTGATGGCCGCCGAGGTCGGGCACGTGGAGCTCGCCTATGACTACCTGGCCGAGGCAGCCCTCATGGACCTGGACGACTTGGAGCACAACACCCGTGACGGTCTGCACGTCGCCTCCCTGGCCGGCACCTGGATCGCCCTCGTCGCCGGACTGGCGGGCATGCGCGAGATCGGCGGTACCCTCGCCTTCTCCCCCCGGTTGCCCGAGGGCATCACCCGCCTCTCCATAGGAGTCAACCTTCGTCAACGCACCCTCCGCCTCGACGTCACCGCGGAGACGACGACCTACCGGCTGGCAGGAGGTGACGCGGTCGGAGTCTTCCACCACGGACAGGCGGTCACGGTCTCGGCGGACGCCCCCGTCGTCTGCGAGACGGCAAGCAGCGGCGCTCGGCTCGCCCTGGGACCGGCCCCGAGCCAACCCGCCGGCCGGGAGCCGCTTAACCGCAAGGCCCGGGACGAGATGCGCACGCGAGAAGCGACGTAATGAGCACGAAGCGCCAGCCTCCCCAGCCACCTCAGTGTGATGGCCTGAAGGACTACGACGCCTGGTTGTTCGGCCTCGGCGCATTGGCCAACACCGCGGGCGTGTACGTCGCGGCATGGAAGCAGGGGTTCGACGAAGTCCTCGAAGCCGAGACGAGCGGTACGGGAAAGGCGTTCGCCCCCTTCGACCCCGAACGCGACTATGCGCGCTTTGTAGAAGGCAAATCTCGTGACGACGGCATCCGGGAGTTCCTCGGTGACCGAGGCATCACGCTCCCCGAGGGCACTGGCGGTGACCCTCCGGGCGCCCGCACCGTCAACGGAGTCGGCGTCCGCGTGCATGACCTGGTCCTTCAGGGGCTTGAGACAAAGGGCGTCGAGCTCTACGGCGGCGCCAGGTCCCTCCTGGGGCAGCTTCACGAACGAGGGGTAAAGATCGCCGTTGTCTGTGCCGACGAGGACTCCGACGCGCTGCTGCAGGCAGCGGGGATCTCCGAGCTGTTCGATGCGCGCATCGACGGCAGCGCCAGCAACGGCCACCAACTGTCTGGCAAAGCTGTCCTCAACGCCTACCTTGAAGGGGCGAAGGCTCTCGGCGTCGATCCTCGCGGAACTGTCCTTGTCGAGAATGCGGTCGCAGGAGTACAGGCGGGTCGCTCGGGGAGGTTCGGGCGAGTCGTCAGTGTCGGCCAGCGAAGCGACCCGGGTAGTCGTGACGACGCCGGTACCCCCCCTTCTGACGGCGCGGATATGGTCGTCGACCACCTGGCCGAGCTGTTCGGAGATGGCTTCGCGGCAGATGGACCGCCGCGGGGACCAAAGAAGGCTTTCAGCACAGGTCTCGTCACCAAAGCGATGAGCCGCCACGTCGTACTCGTGGCGGCGGTTACCGCGCTCGGCGGGCTGCTCTTCGGCTACGACACCGGGGTCGTCTCGGGGGCGTTGCTCTTCCTCCACCGTGATTTCGGGCCGGTCAGCTCATTCGACAAGGAGTTGGTCGTGAGCCTGCTGCTCGTAGGCGCGGTCGTCGGGGCACTCGGAGCAGGTCCGGTCGCCGACAGGGTCGGGCGGAGGCCCACCTTGCTCGCCACCGCGGTCGTCTTCATCCTCGGCGTGTTGGCCGCGGCTTTCTCGCCGAGCCTCGAGGTGCTGATCGCGATGCGTTTCGTCATCGGGCTCGCGGTCGGATCGGCGTCTGAGGTCGTGCCCCTGTTCATCGGCGAGGCAGCGCCGCCCAAGCTGCGTGGCGCACTCGTGAGCTTCAACCAGCTGGCGCTCACCATCGGCATCCTCGTGTCGTTCCTCGTCGACTACGCGCTTGCCGGCACGGAGGACTGGCGCTTGATGTTCGGGCTGGCAGCGATCCCGGCCACGATGCTCTTCATCGGCATGATCTTCCAAGACGAGAGCCCCCACTGGCTGATACGTAAAGGGCGCATCGACGAAGCGCGTCGTGTGCTCGCCAAAGTGCGACCGTCCGACGCCGTCGAGACGGAGATCCACGACGTCCAGAGCCTCGACACCGCAAAACGCCGGCTACGCGACCTGTTCCAACCTTCGTTGCGCAAGGTGATCCTCGTGGGCGTGGTCCTTGCCGCGCTCCAGCAGGTGACGGGGATCAACACGATCATCTACTACCTACCGACCCTCTTGAAGAGCGCCGGCTTCGGGTCCGGCAGTGCGCTGCTTGCGAACGTCGGCAATGGGATCGTGAACGTCGGTCTCACG
>JAJYWG010000385.1 GCA_021791615.1 Actinomycetes bacterium | reverse complement strand
CTTCTATGGCGGGCTTGCCGTCTTGCTCCTGGCGGTCGTCTCGCCGATCGACTACTGGGCCGACGACTACTTCTTCGTCCACATGATCGAGCACATCTTGATCATGTTCTTCGCCCCTTTCCTGATCGTGGCCGGCGCTCCGTGGCTCCCGCTCCTCCACGCCCTTCCGGTGAGCGTGCGGCGCCGCGTGGGGCGGGCCGTCCTCCTGGGATCCTGGGCGAGGCCCCTGCGGGCACTCGGGCGGCTCCTCACGAGCGGCGCCGTCGCCGTTGTGGTGTTCAACGTGGTGATGGTCGTCTGGCACCTACCCGGCCCCTTCGACCTCGCCGAGACCAACCAGGGCGTCCACATCTGGCTCATGCACGCCAGCTTCTTCGTCTCGGGAGTCTTCTTCTGGCTCCAGATCATCCCCTCGTACCCGCTCAAGCCGAACCTGTCTGCCATGGGGAAGATCGGTGCGTTGGTGTCGACGAACGTCGTCATGTTCGTTCTCGCCATGGCGCTCAGCATCTTCACGTCGCATTCGTGGTACTCGGTCTACGACCACCTCCCCGGCGTTCGGCTCTCGCCCTTCGTCGACCAGCAGATCGGGGCGGCCATCCTGTGGATCTGCGGGGACTTCTGGGCGCTCCCGGCCCTCATGTGGGTGATCCGAACGGCGGTCGAAGAGGAGAGTTCGGGGAGCGCCCTCGTCGACCGGCTGCTCGTTCACCGGGCGCCGCTCCATTCGGTTCCGAAGATGCCCCGTGCGTAGGGCGCCACGACAGAAGCCGGGGTTCAGCCATCTCGGGCGCGGGGCCCGCCGACGGCTCATGACAACGTCTGGAAGCGACGTCATGACGGTGGCTCCGGTGTGCGCGTTGGTGCACGAGGCGGTCTCTGCCGTCCTCGACGCCGACCATCGATGGTGGTGCCGGCGGCCGTGACTGCCCAGCAGCTCGTCGACGAGGTGACCTCGGTCGGGTACTCGACCGAGCTGATCGGCGCCGACTCGCGCCAAGCCCAGGCCCAGGTGATGGCCCGGGACGAGACGGGCGATCAGGTCCGGCGGCTGCGGCGGCGCCTCTTCGTAGCGGCGGTCTTGTTCATGCCGCTGTGCGACACTTCCATCGTCCTGTCCGTCGTCCCTGCGGTGCGGTTCCCCGGCTGGCAGTGGCTGCTCGTCGCCTTGGCCGCACCCGTCGTCACCTGGGCGGCCTGGCCGTTCCACCACGCCGCCTTCCAGCACGCCCTCCACCGCTCGTTCCCGATAGAAACGCTCGCGTCGCTGGGCGTCGTCGCGTCGACGGCATGGTCGATCTTCGCCATGTTCTTCGAGGACACCGCCCGGACGGGCCACTCGGTCGCCTACCTGCTCACCCACGACTCGGGTGGCTCCATCTATCTCGACGTGGCGGCAGGCGTGACCACGTTCCTCCTCGCTGGCCGCTACCTGGAGGCCCGGGCGCGCCAGCGCAGCGGCCGCGCCTGGCGGGCCCTCGCCGAGCTGGGCGCAAAGGAGGTGTCGGTGCTCGACGCCCGTGGCGAGGAGCGCCTGCGGCCGGTGGCCGAGTTGCGCCCCGGCGACCGCTTCGTCGTCCGGCCCGGCGAGAGAGTGGCTACCGACGGTGTGATCATCGGCGGGCGCTCGGCCATCGATCGAAGCCTCGTGACCGGCGAGTCCGAGCCGGTCGACGCCGCCCCCGGTGATGCGGTGACCGGGGGGGCGGTGTCGCTCACCGGACACCTCGTCGTTCAAGCAACCAAGGTGGGCGCCGAGACCCAACTCGGCCACATGCTGGCCCTGGTGGAGCGGGCGCAGAACGAACAGGCAACGGTGCAGCGCCTGGCGGACCGGATCTCGGCCGTCTTCGTCCCGGTCGCCGTCTCCCTGGCGCTCGTGACGCTGGTGGGATGGCTCCTCGGCGGCACCGGCAGCTTCACGGCGTTCAACGCCGCCCTGTCGGTGCTCATCATCGCCTGCCCCTGTGCCCTCGGGCTGGCCACGCCGGCCGCGCTCTTCGTGGCCTCGGGTACCGCTGCCCACCAGGGAATTTTCTTCAAGAACCACCAGGCGCTCGAGGCTTCCCGGCACATCGATACCGTGGTCCTCGACAAGACGGGGACGGTGACCGAGGGCCGCATGGTGGTCGTGGACGACGCGTGCGCCGACGGCGTCGACCGTGCGGAGCTGTTCGGGCTCGCCGGCCCTCTCGAGGCGGCATCAGAGCACCCGGTGGCTTCGGCCATCGCCGCCGCGGCCGGGGACGAGGTGGGTCACCTGGCGCCCGTCGACGCCTTCGTGTCGGTGCCGGGGCTCGGCGTCATCGGGCAGGTCGACGGCCATCGCGTTTCTGTCGGCCGTGTGGCCATCGCCCCGGGCACCGTGCCCCAAGCGCTGGCGGCATGGTGCACCGAGTGGGAGGGGCTTGGGCGCACCGTCGTCGTCGTCCGTCGAGACGGCGAGGTAGTAGGGCTGATCGCGGTGGCCGACGGCATCCGGCCATCTGCCGCCAGCGCCGTCGCCCAACTGGGGGCGCTGGGCTTGCGCTGCATCCTCCTGTCGGGTGACAACGAGCCCACGGCGCGAGCCGTCGGGGGCGCCGTCGGCATCGACGAGGTGGTGGCCGAGGCGCTGCCGGCCGACAAGGTGGCCATGATCCGCGCCCTCCAAGCGGAGGGCTGCACGGTGGCGATGGTCGGTGACGGCGTCAACGATGCCCCCGCCCTCGCCACTGCCGACCTCGGCCTGGCTGTCGGGTCGGGTACCGACGCGGCCATCAACGCCGCCGACCTCATCATCATCCGTGATGACCTGACGATCGTGGCCTCGGCGATCTCCTTGGGCCGGCGCACCCTGCGCACGATCCGCTCCAATCTGGCCTGGGCCTGTATCTACAATCTGGTGGCGATTCCCGTCGCTGCCTTCGGTCTCCTCGACCCGCTCATCGCCGGCGCGGCGATGGCCATCTCTTCGGGGTTCGTGGTCTGGAACAGTTCCCGCCTGCGCCCCCGGCCGGCGCCGGTCATCCGCACCGGAGGACGCCCCCGACCGACGGCCGCGCCGGCACGCAACTCCGGTCATCTTCCGGACCTGGCTGGTGGCTGAACGGTCCGCTGGGTGATCGCAGAGGCGGCTCTCTGGTTGATGACAGCTGTGCGGTCGGCGGGGTCGCCTTTGCCGTTGCCAGCGACGGTGGCCAAAGGTGACCGGCCCGCCGCACGCGACGATTGTGAACCCCTTCGCAAACTGAAACTGCGCTCCGAATACTTCTCATCTTCGCCGGATATTCACCGCCGCTCGATACGGTCGGAGGTAGCCGAGCGAGAGGAGGATGCCGGTGAAGTCTCGAGGTGTGACCCGGTGGGTGATCGCAGGCGCGTCGCTCGGGCTGTCGGCTGCGCTTTCAGCCGGGGTCGCCTTCGCCGTTGCCCGTGGTCCGACCACCCCCACGCCTTCGCAGGCCACCTCGATGACCACCCCGCCGAGCGCTGCTTCTTCGTCGAGCACCGGGTTCCCCATGGGATCGCTGGGCGGCGCGACGGGAATGATGGGCGACGGGGCGATGGGCTCCTCGATGACCGGTGGCGGCGGCGCCAGTGGGGGTGCCATCACCAACGCAAGCCTCGCAGCCCTGGTGAGCCGCGGCGAGCAGGGGGCGAGCATCGACCCGACGGCGAACACCGTGACCTATATGGGCCAAACCGTCACCCTGGTCGCCCTAGCCTCGCCGCACGGCAAGCCCAACATGACCTGGGAGATCGACGGACTGGTCAACCCGACCGTCGTGGTGCAGCCTGCAGCACAGCTCGATTTGGTGCTCGTGAACACCGACTGGGGCTACATGCACGGCTTCGAGCTGACGACCACCCCACCGCCGTATCCGTACATGGCGATGGCTGGCGTTGCGGACAGCTTCTTTCTGATGCCGCTGCCGCCGCGCACCGCGAAGGACACGGCGACGGCGACCTACTACACCCGTAGCGCCAGCTTCACCACCGCCGCGGGCACCTCCCGCTACCTCTGCCCGGTACCCGGCCACGCCGCGATGGGCATGTTCGGCACGCTCATCGTTGGCTGACCGCCACTATCCTGGGATGTGGACGTTGGCACCGCGAAGGTCGTGGTGCCAAGGAGACGAGCGGGGTAGGGCTGATCGGCTCGGAGAGAGGCGTGGGACGACATGATGGTCTTCGGTTCGCTGGCGATGCTCCTCGGCTTGGTGATCGTGGTGCTTGGCGTGGTCGTGGTGCTGCGATTCGTCGTCGGCAGCTTCGGCGGCAACACCCTGGGTCGCTCCCACGATGCCGCTCATCAGGGAGCGCGCCTCGAAGCACCGCGAGACGACCGCGACCCGATCGAGATCGTCCGCGAGCGCTACGCCCGAGGCGAGATCGACCACGACGAGCTGGCGCGCTACTTGGACAACCTGGTCGTCGACGAGCGACCCAGTCGCTCCGGCCACACCCCACGGGGGTAGGTACCAGGGGCGGGTTCCAGCAGCGCATCGCTCGAACTGCCGTGGGCCGCTCAGCGGTGGTGGGCGGTGGATTTCGAGGCGGTGCGCATCAAACCCGTGATGCCGGCCGTCAAGGCGTCGGAGCTGAGGGCGCCGACGTGGCGCTCGAATATCTTGCCGTCTGGGGCCACGAACACCGTGGTGGGAAGGCCGAAAAGCCCGTAGGCGGTGGCGGCGGTCCCGTGCGGGTCGTATGCCGAGGGATACGTCACCCCGGTCTGGCGTAGGAAGGACAGCGCGGCGCCACTGGTGTCGTTGGTGTCCACGCCCAGAAAGACGACACGGCCGCGGACGCGGCGGTAGGCGACTTCGAGGAGGGGCATCTCCTTGCGGCATGGGATGCACCACGAGGCCCAGAAGTTGACGAGCACCGGCCGCCCCCGGAACTGGCTGAGGCTGAGGGTCCGCGTCGGGTCGGTCAGGTCGGGCAGGGAGAACGCCGGGGCGGGGCCGCCGCCGAAGGTGGTCAGCTGCGGGGCACCACCCGACCCACTGGCGTTGTCGACCAGGCTCGGTCGGACGACGAGGGCGACGGCGGTCG
>JAJYWG010000374.1 GCA_021791615.1 Actinomycetes bacterium | reverse complement strand
AGCAGGAACAACGTCACGAAGCCGCCGTAGCCGGCGATGACGAACGACCCTCTCACGAGCCAGCTCCTCCAGTGGTGCCGGGTGAAGATCAGGTAGAAGCGTGCCGGGTGCTTGAGGTCCCACACGAGGAGCGCGCCGGTCACCGCCAGGAAGAGCAGCGCCAGCAGCGGTGACACCCAGCGGGCTACGGGGTTGTCCCACCCGATCCGGCCGGCGAGGGCGAGCGCACCCGTGATGAGCATGGTGCCGGCGGCGAGACCCTTGGTCCAGGTGTACACACTGACCCGCCAGCCCCACGGGGCGTAGTGCGGGACGTCGTAGGAGAGCAGCGCCGCAGCCGACGAGTTGCGGGTGCCGGGGTGCCCCGAGGTCAGGTGCTGGGCGTCGCCGCCGCCCTGGGTGGCCCAGGCAAACAGGTCGCCCTCGGGTCGGCGTGCGGCCAGCGGGTCGAGGGTCGACTGGTGCGCACCTTTGTAGAACACACCGGGACGGGTCTCCTTCTCGGGACGACGCACCGACACCGGCTCGCGTTGCACGATGCGCGCCACTCTGCTGTCGGGGTCTTCGAGGTCGCCGACCAGGATCGCCTCGGTCGGGCACACCGTCACACAGGCCGGTTCCAGTCCGACGTCGAGCCGGTGGGCGCAGAAATTGCACTTCTCCGCCGAGTGGTCGTCGGGGTTGATGAAGATGGCGTCGTACGGGCAGGCTGCCATGCACGCCTTGCAGCCGATGCAGATCGACTTGTCGAAGTCGACGATCCCGTCGGGGCGCTTGTACATCGCCTGGGTCGGGCAGACCGCCACACAAGGCGCGTCCCGGCACTGGTTGCAGCGCGTCACCTGGAAGTTGCGCCGCACGTGAGGGAACGTCCCCACCTCGACCGACTTGACGTAGGTGCGGGTGACGCCGATCGGCACGGCGTTCTCGCTCTTGCAGGCGGTGGTGCAGGCGTGGCAGCCGATGCAGCGGCTCTGGTCGAGCACCTTCACCCATCTGGACGCCCCGGGGCCGGCAGGTGCCTGCACGGGGCGTACTTCGGAGAGCGTCACCCGTCTCACCCTACGGATGTCGACCTGCCGCGACTAGGACCATCCTGCTTGGGGTGACCAAAGCGACGCTTGGGGGGACAGGCACAAGGCCCCTCTGGCTCGCCCCTCCAGCGTCCGGCCCCGGTCAGGGGAGGGTGTCGCGGGCGGTCTCGAGGAGATGTCGGGCCAGAGGCCCGAGCCCGACTGCGGCGGGCCACACTGCCCGCAGGGTGCGGGTGAGGTCGACGCCGGCGACCTCCACGGCGCAGAGGCGGCCGGTGCTCACGTCGTCGGAGGCGGCCAACCGGCTGAGGACTGCCGGGCCCTCGCCCCCGCGGGCGGCAGCCAGCAGCGCCGCGGACGAGCCGAGCTCGAGGCGCGACCGGGTCCCACCCCAGGCCCCGAGAGCTTCGTCGAGCACCTCCCGGGTGCCCGAGCCCCTCTCCCGGACCACGAGCTCGGTGCCGGCCAGTTCCTCCGCGGCCAGCGGGCGACCGAGGGTTGCCCACGGGTGGTGGGGGGAGACCACCACCACCAGCTCGTCTCCAGCGATCGTCTCGGTCGCAAGGCCTGGCACCTCGCGCTCGGGACCCTCGACGAAGCCGATGTCGACGCTGTGACGTTGGACGGCTGCCAGCACCTGGGCGGAGTTGAGGACTTCGACGGTGAGGGACGCCTCGGGCGCACGGGTGCGCATCACGCCGATCCAAGCGGGAGCCAAGTGCTCGGCGACGGTGAAGGAGGCGGCGATCCGCAGGTGCGCCGCGTCCTGCTCCCGCAGCCGGATCGCCACCGCGGTGAGGTTCCCTGCGGCCGCGAGCACCCGTCGGGCACTGGCGACGACCTCCTCGCCGGCGACGGTCAGCCGGGTACCAGACGGGTCGCGCCGCAGCAGCCGCAGGCCCAGCGCCCGCTCGAGCGCGGTCATCCGCATGCTCACCGCCGGCTGGGTCAGCCCGTGGCGTGCAGCGGCCCGCCCGAGGCTTCCGGTCTCCGCCACCGACGCCAGCAGCTCCAGCTCTTTCAGCTCGAAACTGCCCAGCGGGCCCATACCAAAGGATAGCTTTGGAGCGGGCGGCTTCCTCGCTCAGGACCCGTAGCGCCTGGTCAGCACCTCCATGTTGTGGCCGTCGGGATCGGAGAAGTAGAAGCCCCGGCCACCGTCCCTGGTGTTGATCTCACCCGGCCGGTGATGGCCGGGGTCGGCAAAGTAGGTGACCCCTTCGCGCTCGACCCGATCGAAGATGGGGTCGAACTCGTCGTCGCCGACCAAGAATGCGAGGTGCTGGGGTGGCACGTCGGTGGCGTCGTCGTAGTCGAGCGATACGCCGTTGCCGAGCTCGACCGTGACGAAATGGCCGAACGTCCCCGGCGGGCCGAGCCCGAGGATCCGGGAGAGGAAGCTGGCGGAGGCATGCTTGTCCCGGCTGGCGACGATCGTGTGGTCCAGCATGGCGACCACGGCTCACCTCCCTGCGCCGGCGTCGGATCCGCCGACCACGCTACCCGTCTTCCCGTCTTCCCGGCGGGTCGTCCCCGGATCCGCCGGGGGCGCATGGCCCGACGAGAGGGCGGCCACCGCTGCCCGGGTCAGCCGACGGTGGCGATCACCTGGCCCTGGTGCAACGGCTCCTGCTCGGCCACCACCCGATGGACCACCCCGCCGGCTGGCGACGAGACCTCGGCCGAGACCTTGTCCATCTGCACCTCGGCGATGAGCTGACCGGCTCCCACCGTCTCGCCTTCCTCGACGAACCACGTGGCCACGACCCCCGCCTTGTCGGGCTCCGCCTGGGAGAGCTGCGGGAAGCGGACCTCGACCAACGGAGACACGGCTCGCCCGTCAGGCCATGACGTGGCGAACGGCAGAGCGGATTCGCTCGGGCGTGGGCAGCACGGCCTGCTCGAGCGCCCTCGCGTACGGGATCGGCACGTCGGGGACCGCGACCCGGACCGGCGCGGCGGTGAGCATCGAGGGGTCCCGCTCGACGACGGTCGCGACGACCTCCCCCGACATGCCGAAGGAGAGGTAGTCCTCGTCCACCACGACCAGCCGGCCAGTCCGGCCCACCGACTCGCAGATCGCATCACGGTCGAGCGGGACGAGGGACCGCAGGTCGAGCACCTCGGTCTCGATGCCCTCGGCTGCAAGCTCGTCCGCGACGTCGAGCGCGTGGTGCACCGACAGCGAGACCGTCGCGATGGTGACGTCGCGGCCGCGCCGGGCGATCGCGGCCTTCCCGATGGGCGTCTCGTACGCCTCGGCCGGCACGTCTCCGAGCGCTCGACGGGTCTTCGACATCCACGCCAGGCCCATGGCGCCCTTGTGGAAGAGGTAGACGACCGGGTTGTCGTCCCGGATCGCCGCGATGATGAGCCCCTTGGCGTCGGCCGGGTTCGACGGGATCACCACCTTCATCGCCGGCAGGTGGGCAAACGTGCCCCAAAGGCACTGCGAATGCTGCGCTCCGTCGGAGTAGCCGCCGCCGACGGCGCTCGTCAGCACGAGCGGGACCTTCACGTTGCCACCGGACTCGAAGTGGATCTTCGCCATGTGGTTGTAGATCTGGTCCATGCAGACGCCGAAGAAGTCGACGAACATCAGCTCGACCACAGGTCGCATGCCTTCGACGGCCGCGCCGGTGGCGAACCCCATGAATGCCGTCTCGGAGATCGGCGTATCACGCACCCGATCGGGACCGAAGCGCTCGAGGAGACCGGTCGTCGAGCTGAAGATCCCCCCGTACGCTCCGACGTCTTCTCCCATGTAGAAGACGGAAGGGTCCCGCTCCATCTCGGCGGCGATGCCTTCCACCATCGCCTTGGCCATGGTCAGCCGCCGGGGCGGCACTCCGGCAGGTTCGGTCGCGGGCTCTTCGACGAGCGTCATCTCTCCTCCTTCACGCTTCCCGCGCGAGCACAGCGATCACGCGAACACGTACGACTCGGCGGTGGCCGGGTCGGGTACCGGGCTGGCCAGGGCGAACTCGACGGCGCGGTCCACCTCGGCTGACGCATCGGCGGCGATCTGCTCGACTCTTGCATCGTCGACCACACCCTCGTCCAACAGGCGGCGGCGATAGCGCGGAATGGGATCGGCATCTTCGACCGTCGCCAGATCGGGCCGGTAGGTCTGCGGATCTCCTTCGAAGTGCCCCCACAGCCGCAGCGTGTGCACCTCGAGCAGCGAGGGCCCGTCGCCGGCGCGCGCCCGAGCAACCGCGCGGCCCGCTGCCCGGTACACGGCTTCGACGTCGTTGTCCTCGATCCGCTCACCCGGCATGGCGTAACCAGCGGCCCGCAGCGCATTGCTGGCGACCGCGGTCGACGCGCGGCGGGGCACCGAGATGCCCCAGTCGTTGTCCTCGATCACGAAGACCACCGGGAGATGCCAGATCCCGGCGAGGTTCAGCGATTCGTGGAAGGCCCCCTGGTTGGCGCCACCCTCGCCCGTGACCGCCACCGCCACGTCGTCGCTGCTCCGCTGGCGGAAGGCGAATGCCTGGCCCAGCGCCGGCGGAAGGCCCTCGGCGACGATCCCCGAGCAGGAGAAGTGGACAGAAGGGTCGAACAGGTGCATGTGGCCACCGCGCCCGTGACCGAGGCCGCCCTCGCGACCGAAGATCTCGGCGGTCATCTTGGCGAGGTCCACGCCGTGGGCGATGGCCAGGTGGTGGGGCCGGTGGGTGGCGGTCAGCGCGTCGGAGCGTCGCAGATGGGCGCAGAGCCCCGCGGCCACCGGCTCCTGGCCGGCTGCAAGGTGCATCTCCCCGGGGATCTTTCCGGCCCCGATGTCGAACCCGGGCGTCTTGTCCGCGTGGTACTCCTGGCGGATCCGCTCCTCGTACGTCCGGATCAGGACCATCGTGCGGTACAGGTCCAAGCGCACCGACGCTTCCAACAGCTCGTCGGACTGGGCGACAACAGCCATCGCACGCCTCCTCCGCCGACCCGTCGCTCCCCGCTTGGGACGCCGCACGGTCGACTAATTCGGATAATTCGGATGCTACGGCCGCGACCCCCGCGCGACAAGAGGCGATGTGCTGTCGTCTCCCAGTC
>JAJYWG010000261.1 GCA_021791615.1 Actinomycetes bacterium | reverse complement strand
GACACGGCTCGGCGGGCTGTGGGCCGTCCCGATCTCCACCTACACGATCTCCGGCACTCTGGGCTCACGTGGTCGGCTGCTACCGGGGCGAGCGTGGCCGAGTTGATGCGCCGGGCAGGGCACAAGAGCCCAGCGGCCGCCATGCGCTACCAGCACGCCACCGAGGACCGTGACCGGGCGCTTGCTGGCGCTCTAGCGGAGCTGGCACCGGTGATCCACATCAACCCGCGCGATATACGCGCGATAGACAGCTCGGACGAACCGGCTGACGTAAAAGAAGCCGAGACATAGTCCCAGCTAAACTGGCAATTTTGTTGGGAGCGGGCGACGAGAATCGAACTCGCGTCCTCAGCTTGGGAAGCTGATGTTCTGCCTCTGAACTACGCCCGCGAGCACTCCCAGAGTACCCGACTGCCTCCATCGGGTACGAATGCGCCGTCAGGCCGGACAGTCGACTCCGTCGAAGATGTCAGGCTTGGACTGCAGCTGGAGCGGCCGACTCTTCGGGAACCAGTCCCGACCCGCTGTCGGTGATGCTCTTGATCTCCTCGGTCTCGTAGCCACTCTTCACTGCCCAGTAGTAGGAGATGAGCCCTATGACTAGAGCCCAGATCGTGTCGATCGGGAAGGTGAGGAGCTTCGGGACGTGGGTCGTCACTCCGAACGCACCGTAATAAGAGAGCAACACTTCTGCGAGAATGTAGGTGATCAGCCAGATCGAACGGTTGATGAGGTGACGGCCGGGCTTGGAGCTGAAGAGCCAAGTCAAGCCTGTAAAGCCGTACACCGAGACGCAGACGAGCAAGTACCAGAGCACGAAAGGCGCGTGATACTTCACGTTGGTGGAATATGGTGCCGCACTAGCCGGTGAGAGCACCCAGTGACCCCAGTGCATGAGGAGAATCCATGCTGCCAGGAAGACGACTCCGATCGCGTAGGCCGCCCAGCGATTCATATAACCGCGGGCCGCAGCGAAGAACCATACATAGAGCGGCAGTCCGATGAACAGCAGTGCGATCAGTTCTATATCAGTAGTGAATCCTGACCAGTAGATGATCGCTGTCGCTGCAAGAAAAGAGACCGGCGCCCAGAACCATGCGGCGCCCAGACGATACGGTCGCGCCAGGTCCGGAGCCGTCTTGCGGAATATCTGGAGGCTGACACCACCCATGATGTAGGTGAAGACTGTCATCGAGGTGATGATGCCGACAAGGCTGAACCAACTCTTCGAAGGGATCGAGAAGGCCAGCGCAATCAGGAATGAGGCGAGCAAGGCGACCCACGGAATGCGGGTGCGTGGGCTCAAGCGCACAGACTGCTTTGGAAGGTACCCGCTCACCCCCATGCCATAGATCGTCCGCCCGCCTGTTCCCAGATATATATATCCGGTGCCTACTGGTGAGACAAAGGCATCAGCGATCAGCAAATAGGAGAACACCGAGACTAGGAAGGCTACGCCCGATGCTTTCATGATCGCAAAGAAGGGGCTCGCGGTCACAAGGATGTGGCCGGCATTCGATGACGGAGCGCCCAACCCGGCGTAGTCATTCGTGTGAAGACCGAAGAAGTGCCAGACGATGCCACCGGTGAAGGCCAGTTGGAGCAGGGTGTAGATGACGATACCGATCAGGACCGAGGCGATCGTCGCGAATGGGATGTCCCGCTGCGGATTGCTGGCTTCTCCACCGAAGTCCAACGCCTGCCGGAAGCCCAAGTAGGAGAAGATGATGCCCGCTCCGGGAATGATGTAGAACACCTCATGCCAGCCAGCAGTTGCTTCGCCTCCCGGAGGTGCGAAGTTGTGGCTGTGGAAGGACAGGGCGAAGATGAGGATGAACGTGAGGATAGGGATAATCAGCTTCCATATCATGACGGTGTTGTTCAACCGACCGAGAAAGCGAGCCCCATAAAGGTTGATGAAGAAGAAGACAACGAGGAAGAAGACCGTGAAGAGCCAACCTTCGGGAAAATTGATGACGGAACTGGTGCTCACCGGGCTCTGCAGAAGGTGCCAACTGGCCGGTGCCTGCGGACCGATGTACTGCACGGTGGCGATCGCCTCAATGGCCGGGACGGAGGCGCTTGCGAGCAGGTAGGCCCACCCGAGGATGAATCCTGTGAAGCCGCCATGAGTGAGGTGCGGGTAGCGGACGACCGCACCAGACCGCGGGAGCATCGTCGCTACCTCGGCATAGGTGAGCGCTATGAACAGGACGAGGAGCCCGCCGACGATCCACGACACGTAAGAGGCCGGCCCCGCAAGAGTATCGGCAGTGATGGCGGAGAAAAGCCAACCCGAGCCGATGATCGCGCCCAAGGACAGCAAAAGCAGCTGGCTGCGCGAGAGGACTCGTTTCAGTCCCCGGTCACTCGCCTCGAAGTCAGATAACGGCAGTTCCCCGGTCGCGGTCCCCATACCTACCGTACCTCCCCCTACCTAGCACGCTGAGTTAGCAGTCACCATCCCGCAGCTCGAGGGCCGAACTCCGTGCCCTTGTGTTGGCAGCATTCCAGACGACCCCCCCACAGTCAAGCATTCTCGGTTCATCTCCTGGATCGGCGCTTGCCCAGTGGCTGCCATTGCGACCTGGTTCAGTCAGACAGCGGCAGCTCTTCCTGGACCGCGAACTGAGTGCGATAGAGCTCGGAGTAGATGCCGCCCTTGGCGAGCAGCTCGTCGTGGCCGCCCCGTTCGACGATCCGCCCGGCCTCGACCACGACTATCAGATCAGCATTGCGCACGGTCGAAAGCCGGTGGGCGATCACGATCGAGGTACGGCGAGCGAGGGCGGTCGCAAGGGCGCGCTGCACCGCCAGCTCCGATTCGGAGTCGAGGTGGGCGGTGGCCTCGTCGAGCACTACTACCTCGGGAGCTTTGAGGAGCAGGCGAGCTATCGCGATGCGCTGTTTTTCGCCACCCGACAGGCGGTAGCCACGGTCGCCGACGACCGTGTCGAGCCCATCGGGAAGGGAGTCGACGAGGGTGAGGATCTGGGCGGCCGCCAACGCTTCCCGCAGTTGGTTGTCGGTCGCCTCTGGCATTGCATAGAGCAGGTTGGACCGGATCGTCTCGTGGAAGAGGTGGGCGTCCTGGGTGACGACGCCGACGGTCCGCCGGAGCGAGGCCAAGGTGGCATCTCGCACGTCGATCCCGTTGACGCGGACGGCGCCGGCCGAGACGTCGTAGAGGCGGGGCACGAGGTGGGAGAGGGTGGTCTTGCCCGCCCCCGACGGGCCGACGAGGGCCACCATCTGTCCCGGCTCGACGGTGAAAGAGACGTCGTAGAGGACCTGCTGGCTCGGCGCCTGGTCGAGGACCGCCACGCTTTCGAGCGAGGCGAGGGAGACCTCCTCGGCCGTCGGGTAGGCGAAGTCGACCCGGTCGAACTCCACCCGGGCCGGCCCGCCCGGGATGTCGACGGCGCCAGGCCTCTCGGCGATCATCGGCTCGAGGTCGAGCACCTCGAAGACACGGTCGAACGACACGAGGGCCGTCATCACGTCCACCTGGACGTTCGAGAGGGCGGTGAGGGGGCCGTAGAGGCGGGCAAGGAAGCTCGTGAGGGCGACGACGGTGCCGACGAGCAGGATCCCCTTGGCTGCCTCGACGCCGCCCCAGCCGTAGACGATGGCGGTCGCCAGCGAGGCGGTGAGGACCAGCCCGGCCATGAAGCTCGCCCCGTACATAGAGGTGGTGACCCCGATGTCGCGCACCCGGCCCGCTCGCTCGCTGAAGAGACGGGTCTCGCGGGCGGGGTCGCCGAAGAGCTTAACGAGCAGGGCGCCGGCCACGTTGAAGCGCTCGTTCATCGTGTTGTTCATCTCGGCGTTGAGCGAGTAGGACTCCCTCGTCAGCACGGCCAGCTTGCGACCGACGAAGCGGGCCGGGACGACGAAGAGCGGTACGAGGGCCAGGGTGGCGAGGGTGATCTGCCAGGAGAGGAAGAACATCGCCCCGAGGGTGACCGCCACGCTCACGAAGTTGCCGATGACCGACTGGAAGGTGTCGGTGAAGGCCTGCTGGGCACCGAGGACGTCGTTGTTGAGGCGGGAGACGAGGGCACCGGTCTGGGTGCGGGTGAAAAAGGCCACCGGCATCCGCGAGACGTGGTCGAAGACGCGGTGGCGCATGTCGTAGATCAGCCCCTCGCCGATGCGGGCAGAGAGCCACCGCTGCACGAGCGAAAGGCCGGCCGAGGCGATGGCGAGCAGGCCGACGACGACGGCGAGGGTCACCACGAGGCCGATGCGGTGCTGGCCGATGCCCTGGTCGATGATGACCCGGAGGATGAGCGGGTTGGCGGCCGCCATGACGGCGCTCAAGATGATGAGGAGCAAGAAGACCCCGAGCTGGACCCGGTAGGGGCGGCCGAAGGCGGCCACACGGCGCATCGTGCCCGGGGCGACGACTGCTCCCTTGACGCTCTCGTCCCGGCGGAGCGAGCGCAGGGCTCCCCAAGCCTCCTGGCCTCCACCCATCTGCCTCATCGCCGACCCTCTCCCGCCGGCGGAATATCGAGCCGGCCCATTTGTTTGTCCAGTCAAGCACTTTTCTCCCGCCGCCCGGTCAGGTCGTCCGGCCACGCGGGGGACCGGAGGGACCGTGGCTGAACTGAATGCCCAGGCTGAACTGAATGCCCAGGCTGAACTGAATGCCCAGACGACGCTGCCGCTGTTGACCCTCACCTCGGGCGTCGTCCTGCCCGGGATGATCTTCACGCTGGCGCTCGAGACCGAGGAGGCCCGCGTCGCCGTCGCGGCGGCCCGGGGCGTCGGCGGCCGGCTGGTCGTCGTGCCCCAGGTGCAGGGGCGCTATGCCGCCGTCGGCGTCATCGCCCAGGTGATGGAAGAGGGAGAGCTGCCGGGCGGGGGGCAGGTGGCGGTCGTCGAGGGCATCGCCCGGGCGGAGATGGGCACCGCCGTGCCCGGCACCGGCCAGGCGCTCTGGGTCCAGGTCGAGCCGGTCGCCGCCCCCGAGGCCGGCCCTGCCGCCGTCGAGCTTGCCCGCGAGTACCGGGCCGTGCTCGAGAACATCCTCCTCACCCGCGGGGCCCGCCGCATGGCCGAGCGCCTCCGCGGCGTCCACGACCCCTCCGAGATCGCC
>JAJYWG010000486.1 GCA_021791615.1 Actinomycetes bacterium | reverse complement strand
TTGGACCCTACAAGCCGTAGACGGCCTCGACCCGGGGCGCTCCGGTGCCGGTCTCGGCCGCAGGGCGTACGAAGTACCCGAGGTCGAGGCGGCGGACGTCGTCGATGCGCGAGATCCTGGTCACGACGGCGAGTCGTCTTGGCGTAGACGGTCGATAACCGGTGCGAAGGCCTCGACGTCGCGGACAACGAAATAGGAAATCCCCCAACGCTGGCGGCAGGCGAGGAGGTGCTGGGCGATCTCGTCGTGGGTCCCGATAGCAAGGAACGGGGTCGACAGGGCATGGTTGACCTCGAGCCCCGGGGTCTCGACGGCAATCCTCTCGGCAGCGGCGCCGCGGTCGTCGGTGACCACGACCGCTTGGACCAACGCGTTGAGCTCGACGGTCGCGGCTCGCTCGCCGGCGCGCTCGGTGATCCAGGCGACGGTGGCGTCGAGGCGCTCCGGCTCCCAGCGCGCCGCGTGGGCGTTGCCGTCGGGGAGGGTCGCCCCGAGCATGGTGAGCCCGATGATGTCGGCGTGGCGCGCCGCGTGGGCGAGAGCGGCGCGGCCGTTGACCCCGACCAGGATCGGGACGTCCTCCTGGACGGGCTCGATGGTCGCGAGGCCGCGCAGGTCGTAGTGGCCGCCGTGGTGGTCGACTCGCTCGCCGTCGAGGAGCCGGCGCAAGATCTCGACCGACTCGGCCAGACGGGCTTTGCGGTCCGCCGGGGGGTCGAAGGCGATGCCCGCCGTTTGGTACTCGGGGAAGGCGTGGCCGGCCCCGATGCCGACCTCGAGGCGCCCGCCCGAGAGGCGGTCCAAGGTGGCCAGGCGTTGCGCGAGGAGCCCGGGGTGGTGGAAGTCGTTGTTCAACATCTGCGGAACGCAAAGCTCGTCTTTCGCGCTGTTCGCGTGATCGACGCCCGCCCGGCGGGCATCTACCGCCGCCCTGGGCCACTTCCTGGCCATGGCGGCCGTCCGCCCAGGCGCGATGGTGTCTAGCAATGAGTGGCGCGGTGTCAGGGTTGAGTGTCGCGCCTGGCCTGAGATGCTACGCATGTCGTGGTGTTTCTGGCTATCTATCGAGCGCTGCGCGCTCCGTGCTGATCGCAACTGCCACTCGCGCCATATAATGCTGGACATGGATGTAGTTCGACCATATGGTGGTTGCGGAGGTGAGGCCGGTGAGCCACGACTCGCGCCGACAGGCACTGGAGATCGCCAAGCTGGTGCACCCCCGGCCCGAGGCGGTGAGCGCCGCCTTGTTCGCCCAAGGCGGGCCGTTCTTCTTCGCCTCCGACAAGGTGCAGGTGAAGTACGAGATGCTTCGTGCCCATGTGGTCGATCACCGCAGCGTGACCGCGGCCGCGTTCGAGCACGGCTACTCGAGGGCCGAGTTCTACTTGGTGGCTGCGGCCTTCGAGGAGGCCGGCATGGGCGGCCTGTTAGACGAGCGTCGAGGCCGCAAGGGGCCGATGAAGCTCACCGCCGAGGTGAGAGACTTCCTCGACTCGCTCGGCCCCCGCTCGGCGTCCGAAGCTGCGTCGGCACTCGAGGGCGAGTTGGGCGTGCGGCTGCATCCGCGCAGCATCCAGCGGCTGAGGCGGCGATGAGTCAGAGACACCGGCTTTGGCCGGTGGCCGAGGCGGCCCAGGCTGACTACGAGCGGCTGCGGGAGGCGGTCGTCTTGACCGGCCAGCTCCCCGACGACCTGGCGGCGGCCCGCTTCGCCCGTCGGGGCCTGGCTGGCCTCATCGCCTGGCCCGAAGCAGATCCTGCCTTTGCGGCCGTCGCGCTAGGCGCCGAGCGGCCGGCGTGGAGCCCACATGCCGATCCGCGTGTCGAGGCACTGGCAGCCGTCTACGGGCTGCTGCTCGGCTGTGGGGACAGCGAAGCGGCGCTGGGTCGCCTGCCACTAGCCGGTTCAGGCAGCTGAGCGTGGCCTCGCACAGCCCTTCCGCTCCCAGCAGCCGTCGCGCGATGACAACGCGACGCCAGCACCCCGCTCTTCGCCCACCCGCCCGGACCTGCGGGCTACCCCGGACCCCAGAGGAGGGGCCAGTGACAGCCAAGCCCCCGTGGCGCGACGATGGCGCTGCGATGACCTGTCCGATGTGCGATCGAGATTTCGTGCCCTCGGGCCGCAGGCGCTACTGCTCCGACAGCTGCTGGCGAAAGGCGAGGGCCCAACGGCACCAGACCCCAGCGACCCCGGTGGTCGTCCCGCCGCCGGTCGGGGCCAGCCGCCCGGTCACGGTGTATGAATGCGATAGCTGTGGCGGCAGGGCGTTGGGCGCCCAAAGGTGCGACTGCGGCGGGTTCATCCGACGCGTCGGCCTAGGCAGTCTGTGCCCCGCGTGCGATGCGCGGCTGGCCGCGGGGGAGCTCGTCGAAGTCGTCGAGTCAGGCTTGAGGGGGCGGCGGTGAGGGTCGGAATCTACGCCCGCGTATCGACCGAGGCTCAAGAGGCTCGTGGCACCATCGGCTCACAGCTTGCGGCCCTTCGGACCCGGGTGGCCTCCGAGTGCGACGAGCTGGTCGCCGAGTTCGTCGACGACGGCTACTCGGGTGCCCGACTCGACCGTCCCGGCCTGGACGCCCTTCGGGACGCGTGCGAGGCAGGGCTGATCGAGGCGATCTGGTGTCTGTCGCCTGACCGCCTGGCGCGCGCCTTCGCCTACCAGATGCTGATCCTCGACGAGTTCGCCCGACTCGGCGTAGCTGTGCGCTTCACCGACTCGCCCCCCCTCGACGACGACCCCGAGGCCCGCCTGCTCATCCAGGTGCAGGGAGTGATAGCCGAGTATGAGAAGGCGAAGTTCGCGGAGCGTGAGCGGCGGGGCAAGCTCTATCGGGCTCGGGCGGGCGAGGTCCTCTCGCGCAAGGTTCCCTACGGCTATCGCCGGGTCCCCCGCGGACCGGGCGGCCCAGCGCACGTGGTGGTCCACGAGCCCGAGGCAACCGTGGTGCGCCGCGTCTTCGCCGAGTTCCTCTCCGGGCGCTCGATCCGTCGCATCGTCATCGACCTCGGCGGCGAAGGGGTCGCGTCCCCTGACGGCAAGCCGCACTGGGTGCTCGCAACGGTTGGGCGGATGCTGAGAAACGAGGCCTATGTTGGTCGCCTGTACTGGAACCGCACCAACACCAGCTTCGATGCCGCCTCCGGCCGCAACCGTCAGCGGCGCCGTCCCAGGGAGGAATGGATCGAGATCCCGATCCCTGCCATCGTCACCGACGACACCTTCGAAGCCGTCCAGAGCGCGGCTCGTGAGAACAGCGCCTTCAGCCCACGGCGCACCGATCCCGATTCGTTCCTCCTGCGGCGCATGGTCCGCTGCGGGCGATGCGGGGTCAAGCTCGCCTGCCACCGCGCCACGCGCGAGGCGGGGACGGCTCGCTACTACCAGTGCCCCCACCACGATCCGGTGCGGTCCGGTGGCGAGGACCGCCGCTGCTCCGAGCGGCGCATCCGAGCCGACGAGCTCGATGCCTTCGTGTTCGACGAGGTGGCCAACCTGCTCGCCTGTCCTTCTCTTCTCACCGCCGGCGAAGCCGCCGTCGCCGAGCGGGCGCCCATTCCAGACGACGACCTGCTAGCCGCACAGCTCGCACGTATGGACCGCCGGTTGGAAGAGGCAGAAGCAGAGCGGCGCCGCCTGGCCGATCTCTACCAGGCTGGCGTGATCGACCAGGCTGAGCTCACCCGTCGCGCTGGCGAGCTCGAGGCCCGCCGCAACAGACTTGGCCGTGAACGCCAAACCCTCGCCGACCAGCACGCGGAGCTGAGCCAACACAACCGGCTCGCGCAACGCATCGAGGACTTCGCCGAGCGGGCTCTCGCCTCGCTGAGCACACTCGACTTCGCCGAACGCCAGCGGCTTCTTCGCCTCGTCCTCGAAGACGTGCGAGTACAGGGCTGGAACGTCGAGCTGCGACTACGCATCCCTCTCGACGACGACCCTGCCCATGGCCCGCCGAGGGCGCCGTTGCCCACCCCACCGAGCGCCAAGAAGAACCGACCCCGGGGCCACCGGGACAGCAAGGAGGCAGTGTCTAGCAATGACGGTTTGCGTTCCATTGGTCAACACCAGCGGGCAGACCCGCACCCGTTCGGTCAACGCTGCTGCGAACGCGAGCGGTTCGAGCGCCGAGAGGTACCGGCCGAGGTGGTCGAAGCTGCACACCACGTCGAAGCCGGCGGCCTCGGCGGCCTGTGCTTCCCGGCGTAGCTGGTCGGGGTTGTCGGTCCGGACCTGGTAGCCGAAGCGGAAAGGTCGCACTGCTCGACGCTATCGGCTGGCTATCCAGATAGCAACCGAGCTAGGCTTCCGACTCGTGCCCGAGGCTCGCTCCGCATTGTTCGTCCGCATCCCCGCCGCCCAGGCCCGCCAGCTCGACTCGCGAGCCCACGCCCTCGGGCGGACTAAGCAGGACCTCGTAGCCGACCTCCTCGCCACCTCGCTGTCCCCCGCCGTCGCCTCGCATGCCGACCAGTCAACGGGTGGTGCTCCTGACGACGTGCTCACCCTCGACGAGCTCGCCGGGCTGCTCAAGCTCGACGCCGACGCCGTGATGGTCCGCGTCGACGCCGGCGAGCTCCCCGGTCGGCGCTTCGGGGACCAGTGGCGCTTCTCCCGCCGGGCTGTGCTCGCCTGGCTCGACGGCTCCGACATGCCCGGGCGGGCACTGGCCGGATTCGGCCCGGCGGCGCGCACCCATGCCGAGGACGGGAAGCGCGGGCGGTGACGCACCGTTTCCAGTCGGTAGGCAGCGGCCAGGCCCTCGTCGTGCTGCCGTCGTTCGGCCTCGACCTGCCCGGCACGGGCGCCTCGCCGCCGGGAGTGCCGCGATCCGACGCCGTGGCCGACGAGGTCGTCGCCACCATCGGAGCGGAGCTTGGCGACGAGCCTTTCGCCATCCTCGGGTGGTCCTACGGTGGCTACCTCGCAGCGGGGGTGGCCCGCCGGCTCCACCGGCAGATCTCCGGCCTGAAGGGTCCAACAACCGGATCTTCGGCTTGACCAGCCACGATCTGGACGGCGATCCTGCTCGGCCGTGGCTCTCAGCTTCCTCTACCGCCTGTTCCGGCACATCGTCGAGTTCTTCCGGGTGCACCAGATGGGCGAC
>JAJYWG010000288.1 GCA_021791615.1 Actinomycetes bacterium | reverse complement strand
TGCTCCGCCAAGCCACCCTCCCCGCCGACACCCCCGTGCCGTGGTGGGGTGGCAGAACCCTCCGTTTCGAGTTCGCGTAACCATTGCGTCGAATCAGCTGCGTGGAAATCGGCGTTAGAGACCGTGGTGACAACGAGCTGTCCTGGTGTACGGGAACATCCCCCTGTATGGGGGCCTTGGGCGGCTGGTGCGCGCCGCCAAGCGCGGAACGCCGATTCGGAGCCGGAGGGGGACCCCCGCATGCCGGGTTGCACCGGTGTTCTGGCGCTCCGCGTCGGTGTCGAGGAGGAGGAGCGGTTCAAGATCGGACCGACGCCAGCGGAGGGGCACCGGCTGCTCGGTGCGCAACGGGCCGGTCACCGCCACCGCAGCCACCTCCCGTGGGGGTCGGTCTCGGCGAGGACGGTCCGGCCGTCTTGGACGAGCGCGAACCCGTCGCTCTCCGTGACCCTCGGTAGCCAGCCGAGGACCCCGGGCGCTTCATTGGACAGCCAGGTCACACCCATCCCGCGGAGAGCGTCGGCGAATGCGGCCCGCTTGTCGGCATCGACATAGGCGAGCACCGCGGTGTGGAACACGACCACCGTGGCGTCCCTCGGCGCCTCCGACACCACCGTGGCCAGGTCGTCGAGGAGGTCCCCGCGGCGGACCGTGACCGGGTGGCGGCGGGCGGCCGCCACCGCCTCGTGGAGCCGCTGGACCCGGCCTTCCTCCCCCGGCCAGATCAGGCACTCGAGCCAGCGGACGTCGTCGTCGCTGGCCGGGTCGAGCGGGTTGAGATCGATTCCCTGCCGCCAGATCACCTCCGGCACCCCGCCGGGTAGCGGCACAGGACCCTCAAGGTGGCAGGACAGCGTTGGTGCCTGCGGATCGGCGCCGGTGACCATGGTCCCGTCGTAGTCGTAGCTGTAGCGGTCGACCAGCAGGGTGAGCCCTGCCGACGCCCCCACCTCGATCAACGCCAGGGGCTGGGGGAGCCGCCACAGCGCCGGCAGGATCGTGGCGCAACGAGCCGGCTCGTTGGTCTGGGTTCGCCGCTCCAACATCACCTCGACCAGCCGGTCGTGCCGGTCAACCACCAGGCGGCGCAGGTCAGTCACTTCGGGGACAGCGTCCAGCAGGTAGCGGGCGGCGGCGAACAACAGGTTCGGTTGGCGCTTCGGGACCGGCAGTGAGGCCAGGAAACCGAGGATGACACCGTCGTCGGCGATCGCCAACGCAAGCGACTCGTAGGCCGGTGAGCGACCCGCCGCCTCTCGCCGGGCGAACCGCCGATAGTTCTCCGCGGTCCCCAGGCCAGGCTCCAAGCCCGACATCCCACCTGCCGGAGCGCCTACTGGACCTGCGGCCTCTCCCACCGCCCCATAGTTGCTCATCTGAGCCCCGGCAACGGGACGGAAGGGACTCCTGCGGGAAGTGCATAACCACGGCTCGGGTCGCGCCTGGTCACCACTGAGCGTGGCGGTGAAGCCGCCCCGCCACCACACCCCAGATTGAAGGGGGGCTGGCGCAGTTCTGCTGGCAGCATCGAGGTTGCGTAGCACCCTGCTACGGTGTAGCAGTCTGCGACAAGGAGGTGTTTGAGGTGAAGACCGCGATGGATCGCCCGACCCGTGTGGCGGCGGACCTGATGGACGCTGCCGCGGTCGAAGGTGAGCGGCAGTCCCGCTCGGCCAAGCAGCAGCTTGACCACTGGGCTCGCGTCGGCCGCGCCGTATCCGCGCAGACCTCCGCGGCCCGTCGCCGGGTCGAGGCCGCGCTCGCCGGTGAGCTCGACGAGCGGGACCTGAACGCCGAGGAGCGGGTGGTGTTCAACGCGGAGCTGGACACGTCCATCTCAGAGGCTGCCCGGACCATCCGCTTCGGGGAGGTCCTCGCGGCGCGCGGCGTCACCACCGTCGCGCTAGACGAGCACGGCCGACTGACGCGCTACCACCCGGACGGCACCACCAGCCCCCTCGAGTAGCGCACCTGATGCGCCTGGACCTGGTGGTCGGCCCGAACGGCGCCGGCAAATCGACCTTCGTCGAGCTCGTCCTCGCCCCGCTCCGCCCCGGTGTCACCTTCGTCAACGCCGATGTGATCGCCGCGGCCCGCTGGCCCGACGATCCGAGCGGGCACGCCTACGACGCCGCCGCTGTCGCGGCCGCCACCCGAGAAGCGCTGATCGCCGCCCGCGTGCCGTTCATCGCCGAGACGGTGTTCTCCCATCCGTCCAAGCTCGACCTCATCTGCGATGCGCAGGCGGCCGGGTACACCGTCACGCTGCACGTGCTCTTGGTGCCCGAGCACGAGTCGGTCCAGAGAGTCGCGCACCGTGTCCTTGCTGGCGGCCACGACGTCCCGGAGGAGAAGATCCGCAGCCGCTACGCCCGGCTGTGGCCGCTGGTCGCCGACGCGATCACCCGCGCGGAGCTCGCTCACATCTTCGACAACTCCCAGATCGACGGGCCGGACGGGCTCGCCATGTTCGCCAGCGGCGTGCCGGTCGGCCCATGCCGCTGGCCTGACTGGGCGCCAGCCTCACTCACCGACCGCTGGCCACGGTAGCCAACGGGCGTGGCCGTCTCGCCGGCTCCAGTCGCCGAGGCTCGGTGGCAGCTGGAGGGGCGCTGACCTACGACCGCGGGTCGGCGCTCTTCGGGCTCCGAGCGGCAGAGACGACCGACAGTGCTCGCAGTTGCGAGGCCCGACTCCCGGCCCCAGGCGACAACGACCATCCGGCTGCTACCGGCACGCAGCCACGACGCTCCGAACATCTCGGTGCCGAAACGGAGACGGCGCCCCGCCAGCACCTGGGGCGCGCCAGATCGACGGTTCAGGGCGCGCCTATTGGGTGCCGGGTGTCCCCGAACGTGCGGACATATCGACGAGGGGCATCGCCCCGGAAGTGCCGTTCAGGGGCGCAGCGGAGCGAAGTCCATCAGGTCCCCTGGGGTTGCGCCAAGCCGGGTCTATCGGCGCTCATGATGACACAGTCGTGTCCTCTCCAGGTGGGACCGCACGAAGTGATCCCGGTCGAACTTCCCGGAGGGTAGGCAGGGACGGTTCACCTGACTGAACAGTCCGGGGCCCCCTCGCTGGCCTCGGCGACACGACAGTCCATCACGGACGCTGATCCGCGTCGGGTGGTCACAGTGCAGACGGGGCCGGCGAAGAACACCTTCTATGGCCGCCCAGACGTGGCGTTCGTGACCGAGCCCGGCATGGACCTGCGCTCGGGATGACTGTGAGCTATGGCCGGATTCACGGCTGTGAGCAAGTAAAACTCACCTCCACGCAGAACAGCAATGAGCTGGAGCGTCTCGGAGACCCGATATGGAACTTTGCTCCAAGGGGTCCAGGTTCCACGAGGCGTGGAGTTCGAGCGTGTCGGAGGGCCGAAGTCTCGAATAAGCGACTGGAGCAGCCGGTAACCGGACGGAGCTGGCGCTGGCCGGATGACCACGCCGTCGAGCGGCGCTACGCCTGGCGCCCGAGCCACCGGACCGTTACCCCGAGCTCCTCCGCCACCCGAAACTCCGGGTCGCCGGTAAGCACCGGGCAATCGAGGACCGATGCGGCTCCGGCGGCGAACGCGTCGGCATAGCTGAGCCCGCCCCGCGCCTTGATGGCCGCCGCCCGGCGCACGAGGGTGTCGTCGACGTCGATCCATCGAAGCGGCACTCCACCGGGCCGGCTCTCTGCCCGAAGGTTCGCCCACACCTCGTCGACGGCTCCGGCGCCGGAGGCGCGCTCGAGAATGTAGGCGACCTCTCCGAGGTTGACGAGCGTCATCCACGGCTCGCCGGTCTGCAGGATTTCCTCGACCTCGGCCCAGCCTTGCTCCTCGCCGAGGAAGGCGAGGACTGCATGGGCATCGAGGACGACTCGATCAGCCATCTTCGTGCTTGCGATCCCGCGCGCGCTCCTCCAGCAGCATTGCCGCCAGCTCGGCGCCCTTGAAGCGCCCGCGCAGTTGCTCGAGCGACAGGAGGGGCTTCGGGATGAGATCGCCGTCGCGCTCCAGCCACACGACCTTGGTGCCCGGGGGGAACCCGTAGCGGTCGCGCAGCGGCTCGGGGATGGTGACCTGGCCCTTCGGATTGACCGTGGTGATCATCGGTATTACCTCCGCCGTAAGTGTACTACTCATTGCATCCGGTGGTGATTGTCACCGCCCGCGGCTTCGCGCAAGCGTCGGGGCGCCGTAGATCGACCTCCACCGGCGGTCGGCGTCGTTCGGTACAGTCCTCGCCGGTGTTCGTCTCCGACCTTCGCCACTTCCTCGAGATGCCGGACGACGCCCCCGAACCGGCCCGCAAGATGGCCGAGCAGCTCGGGAACGTCGTGCGGGCAGCCACCGCCGCCGAGGCCGGTACGGCCTGGGTGAGCGCCTTGCCGTGCCGCCGGCGGCCGGGATGGAGATCCTGCCCGGGTCACTTCGTCGTCTTCCGGCCCGACCTCCCGGCCCGGATCGAGTGGCGCTGCGACTCGTGTGGGGACGAGGGCGTGATCAGCGGCTGGGAGGGCACCTACTTCGAACTGCGGGCGTCGAAGCACCGTCGATCCACCGGCACGGTCGCCGACATCGTGGTCCCGGACGAGGTCGCCACGGCCCTGCGAGACCTGCAGCTACTCGATGCCGACTGAGAACGCCTCGTGTACCAGGCCCGAGCCTCCGACGACGGGGTCGTCCTCAGTGCCGACGGCGACGAGCTCGACGAGCTGCTCGGGTTCGTGGCCGCGGAGGCTAACCACGAGCCCAACCGCCGGCGCCAGCAGCGTCTCGACCGGGCCTTTGCCGTGCTGAGTGACGCCCTCCAGACGATGGGGTCTTGATTGCCAAGGCCGCCTTTGACCCCGTACCACCGAGGCGCGGAGCTGGCGCTGGCGAGCTGACCTACTTCCGGCGCTTTCCCCCTCGGGGCTTGCCGCCCTGGCGTGGTGCTCTCAGTAGCGGCTGGTGGCATTCGAACAGGCCGTAGACGGTGCCTTCGCCCCTGCTGGTCGCTTCGTCGGCGACCATCACGACGTGGAGTCCCTTGGTTGCTCTCATCCGTCGGCGGAAGTCGGACATGCCCGGACTGTTGGCAGATACCTCCATCAGCAGCTCCGCGCCGTGGCTTCCGGC
>JAJYWG010000392.1 GCA_021791615.1 Actinomycetes bacterium | reverse complement strand
TCAGCGCGTCCGAAAACTGCTCCACACGAGTCCAACGCGGGGGGTTGACATTCCGTTCCACATCAGGCGTTCAATGGAACACTCGGCCAACTGCTCGAATCAGGGGACGCTCCCCACGGCTGATCGCGTAGAACCCGTAAACGCTCTTGGTCGCGCCGTGGCTCGACTCGCCGGTGAAGGCGCCGGCCTCGAGGAGGGCCGCCCGCGCTTCGACCAGCTCGTCGACGGTGTCGACCTGCCAGGCCAGGTGGTAGAGGCCGACGGCCCCTCGACGTCGGGGCTCTCCGGTGGCGCCCACGCCGAAGAGGCCGAGGTCGTGGTGGTTGCCCGAGCGCGGCAGGCGGAGGAACGCGGCGTCGGCCCGTGGCTCGCGAGCCATGACCTCCATGCCGAACGTCTCCGTGTAGAAGCGTTCGGCACGGGGCAGGTCGGCGACGAACAGGACGGCGTGGTTCAGCCGGACGGGTGAGAAGGTCACAGGAGGCTCCGATCGCCGACGACGGCGGGTGGGTCGGTGGCAGGGCCCGTGCTGGCTTGCCGTTCGTGGTGCACGGGCCGCAGGGTGGTCACGGGAGGGGGGCGGTCACGGGAGGCAGGCGGTCACGGGACGCTCGGGGCCGAACGGGGGCCGTCGAGGGCGTCCACCACGACTCGGGCGATACCGGCCATGGCGGCCAACTGGTCCGGATCGAGGAGGTCGATGAACGAACGGCGCACGGCGGCCACGTGGCTGGGTGCCGCTGCCGCCTGCACCTGCCTGCCGTGGCTGGTGAGGGACACGAAGAGCCCCCGCCGGTCGCTCGGGCATCGCACCCGCTCGACCAGTCCCCGGTCCGCCATGCGAGCGACGTGGTGGGAGAGCCGGCTCTTCTCCCACCCGAGCTCCCGGCCCAGCTCGCCGGCGCGCATCCGGGCGTCAGGTTGATCGCAGAGCACGGCGATCACCTGGTAGTCCTGCATCGACAGCTCGCTGTGGGCGGCCAGGTCGTGGGCAAGCGCACCGGTCAGGTGGGCGTGCATCCGCTGGAAGCCCTTCCACGCGGCCAGTTCGGGTTCGGTGAGCCAGCGGGCGCCCGACGCGCCCGATGCCGGTTCCGTCACCTTGGTCCTCCCGTCCTCTCCGGCGTGGGGATCGCACGGGGGCCGCCCGCCGGGCAGGCGGCCCCCGGCGACGTCATGCGCTCTTGATGGCCGAGACCTCGAACTCGAGGGTGACGTTCTCGCTGACGAGCACGCCACCGGCTTCGAGGGCGGCGTTCCAGTTGACGCCCCAGTCCTTGCGGTTGACGGCGACCGTGCCCTCGAGGCCGATGCGGTGGTTGCCGTACGGGTCGACGGCGGCGCCGGTGAACTCGAAGTCGATGGTGACGGGCTTGGTGACACCCTTGATCGTGAGGTCGCCGGTGACCCGGTACGTGGTGGCATCGACGGCCTCGACCGAGGTGCTTGTGTAGGTGATCTCCGGGTAGGTCTCCATGTCGAAGAAGTCGTTGCTCCGGAGGTGGTTGTCACGGTCGGCGTTGCGGGTGTCGATGCTGGTGGCCTGGATCGTGATCGACAGGCTCGAATTGGAGGGCTCGGCCGCGTCGAAGTGGCCGGTCCCGGCGAAGTCGTTGAACGCGCCGCGGACCTTGGTCACCATGGCGTGGCGGGCGACGAAGCCGATGCGGCTGTGGGTCGGGTCGATGGCGTAGTCGCCGCTCAGGTCGGGGGTTGGGACAGTGGTGGTCACGGTCGGTTCCTCACTTTCGTGGATGTAGTTGCGGGATCAACTACATCCTAGCGCCTTCCGTTGAAATGTCAACTAGTGCCGTTCGCGTGCCGCGGATGACCGATCCGCGCAGACGCAACGAAATCGTGCGGACTGCCACGGAGCCTGATGGGGCACACAGGACGAATGGGGAGGCTCGATGGGGAGGCTCGGGCCCCGGGTCGCTGCGGGCGGTGGTCGCCTCGGCGTCCGCCGGCGGCACGATCGACTTCTCGGTGCGCTGCCTGTCGATGGCTCCCGTCGTCCTGCCCCCGACGCTGTCGATCGCCGAGAACCTCACCATCGTGGGCCCCGGCGCGGCCGGCCTGTACGTGAGCGGGGGCGGCAGTGCACAGGTGGTGGACGTCGCCCCGGGCGAGACCGTCACCATCTCGGGATTGACGATCGAGGACGGCCAGGCACCGATCGGTGTGAGCGGCGGCGGGATCGACAACGTCGGCGCGGCCACCCTTGAGGCGGACATCGTGGCCAACGGGCCGGCGACCGACTGCGCAGGGGCACCTCCCACCGACGGTGGCTACAACGTGGCCGATGATGGCACGTGCTCGTTGTCGGCGTCGGGTGCGTCAGGGAGCCTGCCGGGAGAAGCCGACGCTGCCATCGGGCGGGGACCTCTGGCCGCGAACGGCGGGCCCACCCAGACGCAGGCGGTCGGCGCGTCCAGTGTCGCCTACCACCTGGTCCCCCAGGCCTCGTGCGGCACGGCCGACCAGCGCGGTGAACCCCGCTTCGAACCGCCCTCGGCGACCGCGTGCGACGCGGGCGCCTTCGGATTCGCTCCCCCCGAGATCACCGGGTTGCGCCCGTCCCCCGGACCGGTCGGCGCGTCGGTGACGCTCAGCGGCTACGGCTTCACCCTCGCCACCACCGTGGACGTGGACGGGACCGCCACGCCGTTCACGGTGGTCTCCGACACGACGATCACCTTCGTCGCGCCACGCGGTTCCGGTACCGTCCCCGCCGAGGTCGTGAACCCCGATGGCACCAGCAACGCCGCCGACGTCACCGACGCTGCCTATCCGGCTGTCACCGGCCAACCTGCCGGGCGGGCGGTCGCCGCCGGCCAATCCGCCTCGTTCACCGTCGCCTGTCCGGGGGTGCCCACACCGACCGTCCAGTGGCAGGTGGCCGCCGACGGCGGGGTCTTCGCCTTCGGCGACGCCCGGTTCGCCGGGTCGGCCGCCGGCATCCACCCGCGTGCGCCGGTGGTGGGCATGGCCGCCAACCCGTGATCGCGACCTCACCCGATATGCCCGGTGACGGGGCCCCGCCGCAACCGACTGCGGCCTTGTAACTCGACTTTCGCAGTTTTGAGGGCTCCGGCCTACTCCTGACCCGTGGTCCCTTTGCGGGTCCGGGGCCGGCTGGTCGTGGATGAACTCGTTTTGGTTGCCGTGGCCGCCTTGGCTTTCGGTTTGGGTGCTGCCGGCTCCACCAGTTCGAGGCTGAGCTCGTGAAGCTGACTGACCAACTCTCGGATCTTGCGAGCGTTGTCGAACATCGGCTGGTAGTTGGCGACCTCCTCGTCGTTCAACATGCGGGTCACGGTCTTGTTGTTCACCTTGCGCGTCCAGAACGCGTAGGGACCGTGTAGCTGCGGGGGGTCTGCGTGACAGCGGCAGTTCTGCTTGCCGCACCGGTAGGCCTTCACCGTCAGTGACCCCGGCAGTGCGAAGCCGATCTCCGCGAGCTGAGCGGCGAGCTTGGCTTGCTTGGCTTGTCGCCGTGCGTTCACCTTCATGGACCTCCCCCTTCCGTCGTGTCGTCCGCACCATCCACCCTATGCGAACGGAACCTTAGTAGATCACTAAGGGTTCTGCTCCGGGGAGGCGAGATGGCAAGGTGTGAGCACAAGGTCCGAGGAGAGGTGCCGGTGCCACCGTCGCTGGCAGCACTGCTGGGCGAGTTCCGTGGCTGCTTCAGCGCGTGGACCTATCCGGTGTTCTGCGCACTGGCCTCGGGGCTGTTGGCCCAGCAAGCCCGGCGAACCGTGTGTGCGATGTTGGTGGGGGCACGGCTGTCACAGACCTGGAGCCACCACCGGGCCCATCGGTTCTTCTCCCACTCCCGATGGTCCCCCGAGGCGGTCTCGGCGGTCTTGGCCCGCATGGTGGTGCGTCTGTTGGTAGCGAGTGACGCGGCAGTGACCGTCGCGATCGACGACACGCTGTTTCACCGCCGTGGCCACCAGGTGCACGCCGCATCCTGGTTCCATGACGGATCGGCCCGGGGCGCAAAGAAGATCGGTTTCGGCAACAACTGGGTGATCGTGGCGATCGTGGTGCACCTGGCGTTCTTGGACCGGCCGATCGCGCTGCCGGTCGGTTGCGCTCTGGTGGTCAAGAACAGCGACGACTCCTCCCGGCTCGTGCTGGCCCGCCGGCTGGTCGAGGCGTTGGTCGCAGCGCTACCCACCCGACACCTTGAGGTGGTGGCCGACTCTGCCTACGCGGGTCGTGTGCTTCGTGGCCTGCCGGAGAACGTCACCTGGACCACCAGGCTCAGGTCCAACGCATCGCTCTACGAGCTCGCCCCACCCCGCACCGGCAAGCGGGGACGACCCCGCCTCAAGGGCACGAACCTCCCAGCCCTCGCCACGCTCGCTACCAGCACCCAGTTCACCGCTACCACCGTCACCCGCTATGGCACGACCACGACCGTCTCGGCCGCGGTGATCCGCTGTCTCTGGTACGGGGTGTTCGGCCCCCAAGCCGTCCAGGTCGTCTTCGTCGCCGACAGGTCGACAACCGGCTACGACGTCGCGTTGGTCACCACCGACCTCGCCGCCAGCGCCGCACAGGTCATCGAGCGCTACGCCTCGCGCTGGTCAATCGAGGTCGCAATCGAAGACGCCAAGCAGACCGGCGGCGTCGGCCAGGCACGCAACCGTGTGCGCCTCGCGGTCGAGCGCACTGTCCCGTTCGCACTCGTCGTCAACACGTTGGCAATCGTCTGGTACGCCACCGCCGGCTACCACCCTGAAGATGTCGATGAGAGGCGCCAACTCGCTCCGTGGTACCGGGACAAGGCCCAACCCTCGGTCCTCGACATGTTCACCAAGCTCCGGCGGGTGATCGTCGCCAGCCATTTACGGGCCGAATACTCCCAGCCGCCCACCAGCCAAGAAATCACCATCCTCCGCCTGGCCTGGGAGGACGTTGCCGCGTAGCTGCGAAAGTCGAGAGAGAACCTTCGAGACCACCTTGCTGCCGAGGCGGACGCGGTCATGCAGGAGCTCACCGCGCACCTTTGTGCCCGGTGCTTGCACGTGGCCTCGCGACGATGCGACAGGGGATCTCGGCGTCCTCGTCGAGGTGGTAGCTGGCGCAGATCCGGTGGTAGCCGTCGGCGACCCACAGCGGGT
>JAJYWG010000343.1 GCA_021791615.1 Actinomycetes bacterium | reverse complement strand
AGGCGCTCGTCCGTGAGATCGAGGCTCTGAGCGTCTCGGTGCTCGAAGCCGATCCACGCACGCCGCGTCGACGCTGAACCTTCCGTGTGGGCGCCCGGCGCTTACCGCGTGGGTGGCTCCAGGATCACGCTACGTAATGCCTGGTCAAACCCAAACGTGAAGACCTCACCAGGTCAGATGAGATCACGAACGGTTTCGTCACTCCGCGCGCGGCGGTCGAGCTGACCGGCCGGGACCTCGTGCGGAAGGTCGTCGAACGGGTGGGCCGGCGGTTGGGCGAAAGTGCCACCGCTGCGAGACCAGCAGATGGCCAATGCAACGCATATACATCGGTCGGCGATATTTAGATATCGTGTTGCGATGTATCTGAAAGGCGTAGACCCCCACGTCAGCCTTGGAACGACCCGGCAGCGGTTGGCTGTGCTGGCTGTGGCCGGAGTCTTGCTCGGCGGCGTCGGCGGCGTTGCCGCCGACGCGGTCGTTCACCTCGTCGGGCTCATCAGCAATCTGGCGCTGCTGCACCGCTTTGGCTGGCAGCTTCCGAACCTGCGCCACTACCACCCGACGCCGGTGCTTCTGGCGGTAGCGGTCGGTGGCGCGTTGGTCGTCATTGTCCTGGCACATTGGAGCCCGATCATCAAAGGGCACGGTATCCCCGAGTCCCTCGAGGCGATCTTGTTCCGCGACAGCCGCGTCCAACCGCGTGCTGCACTGGCCAAGCCGCTGTCGGCGGCGGTTGCGATGGGCACCGGTGGACCGTTCGGGGCCGAGGGGCCCATCATCGTCACGGGCGCGTCGGTCGGCTCCCTCATCGGCCAACTGGTGCCGGCGAGCCCGGCGGAGCGGCGGATCCTGCTTGCAACGGGTGCCGCCGCGGGCATGGCCGGGGTGTTTGCAACCCCGGTTGCCGCGGTCATCCTCGCGTTCGAGCTATTGCTGTTCGAACGCTCACTTCGAGCTTTGGTGCCCCTCGTGCTCGCCACCTCGGTCGCCGGCGCTCTCCACGACGTGCTCCTTGAACCTCGCCCCCTCTTTGCCGTGGTGCACCCGCTTGTCTTCCATGTCAGCCAGCTTCCGTTGTTCGGGGTGGTGGGCCTGGCTGCCGGCGCGCTGGCCGTCGTGCTCAACCGGGGACTGTTCATCCTCGAAGGCGGCTTCCGCCGGCTACCGATCCCCGAGTGGACTCAACCAATCGTCGGCGCACTCGGCTTCGGTGCGATCGGGCTGGCCGTGCCCGGCTCGTTGTCCGTGGGCTACTGGGCGATCAGTGATGCCGTCAACGGCCGGTTCCTTTTGGGAGCGGCCGCCGTCCTCTTCATCGGAAAGATGACCTCATGGTGGATCGGGTTGGGATCGAACACGTCAGGTGGCACGCTGGCGCCGATCTTCCTGGTCGGGGCGACGATGGGCGAAATGGTGGGAATCGGCTTTGCCCACATGTTTCCCGGTGCCCACATCCAACCTGGTGCCTTCGCTTTGGTCGGCATGGGCGCCACCTTTGGTGCGAGTGCTCGAGCGCTCCTCACCGGCGCGATTTTCGCCGCCGAGGTGACCGGTGCCTACAGCATGCTCGTTCCGTTGCTCCTGGCAGCGGGGGTGGCCGAGCTCGTCGCCGAGCTGGGAGTCGATGAGCGAGTCATGACTGACAAGCTGCGTCGCCGTGGCTACCGAGTCGACTTCGACGCCCAGACGGACCCACTGCGTATGCGTGTCGCCGGGCTCGTCATGGAACCCGTTGACGAGGCGACTGGAGCCGATCGCGACCAGCCAACCGTGGATCGGTGGGCCTACCTTTCTGAAGCATTGCCCATGCTGCTCGACCCGGGCACCCCGAGCGTGGCAGTCACCGATCACGGAAGGATCATCGGCAGCATTCACTGGACCCAGCTTGGCACCGAGCTTCGTCGCCGGATCGCCGATGAGGACATCCAGGCCCCGTCGCTCGGTCCTTGGGCGGCACGACTCGCTCGTCGGAAGGCCCGCGCGACCCCTGCGACCACAACGACGGGCGCGGCTGACGCGACCACTGCCGAGCGGACTTCAGCCGCGCCACCAGCGGCGCACGACGACCCGACAGCAACGGATCAGTCCCCAATCGATGACAGCAGTCATGGTCGCTTGGATCGGGGCACATGACGCCGAGACACCTCCGGGGTACCCAGTTCGGAGCGCTACGACGCGAACCGCTGCATGCTGGGTGACCGACCAATCCGGCAAGCAGCGCCGAAGGGGTCGGATCAAAGGGTCAGTTCGCCGGTGTGTCGCCGGAACACCGGAGGCCTGGATGGTGTTGGAAGAGACAGAGTGGGGTTCAGAGTGCGATAGCGACCGGGTGCGCTGCGACAAATGCATGAGGAAGGTGGGTCACATGGACGAGACGAGAGGATTCGATCCGATTGTTGACGGAGTGCCGGCGGTCAGCATCGACGGCATCAGTGAGACCCATTCGCCCGGCGCGCGAATTCGCGCCCTGGTGGACGAGTCCATTCGGCGCGGTGCACCGATGGTGTCAGCCCAGGCCGTCCAAGCTCGTCTTTTTGCAGTCTACGACGACGTGAGCTCGGTGCCCGAAGCGTTGGCACTACTCCAACGGCACCTCGGATTGACGTTGGACCGCAATTGGTACAGCTCAGCTGAGATCGAGGCGTTGGCCCAACAACTCGACGCCTTGATGGGAGCGAGCACTGCGGTCACTGGGGCAGATGCCGACGTGGTTCCACACGAGGGGCAGGGGCCGGCTGGCGGATCTGCGCTCGGTGCGGGCGCGGAACCACTGACGGCCTGAACCTGACGAGCGGCAAGAATCTGGATCGAGCGCCGAAGCGCTTGTCCTCGACGACTAGCCCCAAGCAACCGGTTCCCGGCGCGGCCGCAAGCCGCTCAGGAGCATGTCGACGACAAAGTCCGCGACTTCGCGAGCATTGAAGCCGTCGTCGGTGATTGATCGGCGCAATGCGATCTGCCCCACGAGGGCGGCAATCGAGAACGCCACCATTCGTGGCGGGGCGTCGATTACCGCTCCCGCGGCCTGGGCCGGTACGACGATCCGCTCGATGTCGGAGATGAACCCCTCGTAGATCCCGACCAAGTGGGTCTCGATTCCGCGACCGAGAGTTTGAGCGTCGCGGAAAAGGAGCTTCACGAGGGGCGGGTCTGCTTCGAAGAACTCGAACGCCGCTTGGACTGCTGCCCTGAACGGTGCCGCCGGGTCACCTGTATCGGGCGTCGTCTGAAGCGCCGTGCCGACATGGTCGCGCAACGCCATCTCGCAGTCGGACATGAGGGCCCGGAAGAGCTCGTCTTTGGAATCGAAGTACCAGTACACGCTGCCGTAGGAGACCTGAGCTGATCGGGCCACGTCGGCCATGGTGGCTGTGTGGTACCCCTTCTCGGCGAAGACGTCTTTGGCGGCCTGCAGGAGCTGAGTCCGCCGCTGCGCCTTGCTCTCGTCGTTCATCGCCCGCTGCATGGCTGTGCTCCTCTGGCGCTTCTGTGGCCCGGCGCTCGCCACGCCCATCTTCCCGACGCCGATGCCGGCCACGACAACGCTGCGCTTCCTGTCTTCATTGTTGAGGCTGCCGACGGTGGCTCGGGGCCTTGCCACAAGCTCGCGCTGCTCTAGACTGACTCATCAGTCAGCATAGTGGGATCCAGGAGGTGGAAGGTGGGACCGGACGATCGGGGCGGAGCGGCTGTGAGCGGAGCCGGCGGCGGCCCTCCCGCGCTCAGCGAGGAGGAGCAGGTCGTACGGCGCCAGGCCATGCCGGCGTTGTTCGTCGGAACGCCGTACCTGGCGACGCTGGGCCTGGTCGTCGAGCACTACGAGCCCGACGAGGTGGAGATCCGCCTGCCGTTCCGTCACGACCTCTCGAACGACGGTCACACCTACCATGGCGGGGTCGTGGCGACGATGCTCGACACCGCCGGGGCGCTGGCTGCATGGTCGAACCATGACTTCGACCGCGGGGTGCGGGCTGCCACCGTCTCCATGTCGGTCCAGTACCTGGCTGCCTCGGACCGGACCGACCTGGTGTGCCGAGCGGTGACTGTCCGGCGGGCCCGCGAGCTCATCTTCACTCAGATCACCGCTACCGATCCCTCTGGGAGGGTCCTGGCACAGGCCCTTCAGACGTACCGGATCACCTGAGCGGTCCGTCGAGCGCACGGGTCAACCCCGCGGCGCCAGGCCGTCGGGGGGCCACGGCGCGGCACCCTCTTCGAGTGGAACCTGCGCGCTGCGCAGGATCGACGCCACCATGCGCCAGCACCCGATCACGGCCAGCAGCTCCACGAGCACGGCCGGATCTGCTGCCACGTGGTCGCACAGGTCTTGCCACGTGGCGGCCGATACTGCGCCGTCGCGAACGGTCTCGTCGGTGGCGGCCAGCACTGCCCGCTCGGTCGCTCCGAAACCTGGGTAGCGCTCCCATGTGCGAACGCCGAGAAGGTCCTCGGCCGAGACGCCCAGGTCAGTGGCGACGCGCCAGTGCTGGGTCCATTCGTAGACCGAACCGGTCGTCCAACCCAACCTCATGATGATGAGCTCTCGGAGCCGCACATCGAGCGCGCCATGCAAGAGCAGCTCGGAGAGTAGCTCGTTGCACGCCCGTGCCACTCCTGGGCTCTGCAGGAGCACGCGAAAGACGTTGAGCGACGTCATGTAGTGGGGGACGCCAACCTCGTCGGAGCGGACCCGAGCTTCTTCAGCTCCGAGCGGGGGGATCCGCCCCCCGCCGTCCTCGCTCCCGTCGGTGCTGCTCACGCCCATGGGAGCACCACCCCGTGCACAGGACGCTCACCGCCGCCGGCGCCTCCCATGTCTGCAAGCAAGCCGCCAACCGACGCCGGGTCCAATGGCACGGTGCGTCGGGGAAGGCTCTCGAAGGGGTACCTGCCGGTGGCGAGGAGGTCGAGCGCGCTCTGGTAGGCCGGGGTGTCGACCCCGAGGGCGCCGAGCAGGCGCAACTCCTTGTACACGATGAGGTCGGGATGGAAGCCCGGAGTCTCCGGCGAACCGCGCGTACCGGCGATGACGACGGTCCCTCCAGGCCGAGCCAGGGCCACTGCCTGCGCGAATGCCTCAGGAGCCCGGGCGGTGACGTCGACGACGACATCGGCCAAGGTGCCGCACGCCGCAGTCAGTGCCTTGACGGGGTCGTCGATCGCCGAATCCACCGCCAGTGCCGCACCGAATGTCGGGGCAAGAGCCAAGCGGGTCGCATCGCCTGGTCCCTTGCCGACCACCATGACGCAACCTGCACCGGCGTGGTGGGCCGCGGCCGCGGCCGACAGCCCGCGGATCCCCGGTCCGAGGATGGCGACGACATCGCCCGGCGACGTGCCGGGAAGTTGCACACCCCATCGAAAGCCGGCCCCGAGTGGGTTGAACAGGGTGGCCACGACGGGGTCGAGTCCCGGGTCGACGGCCAGGACCTTCGAGTCCGGTGCCAGGTACTGGAAGCGGGCATAGCCACCCCACAGTCCAGGGGGTCGGTCAGCCGGGATGAACCCGTACATGTCCCCGATGCCGTGGCGTTCACAGCGCCGGTAGTCCCCGGCCTGGCATGCACGGCAGAGCCCGCACGACTGGAACACCTCCACCGCGACGCGCTGGCCGATCGCCACGCCCCAGCGCTCTGCCGCCCGGGGGCCGATCGCCTCGATCACCCCGACCGTCTCGTGGCCGGGTACGCCGACCGGGGCCGGCAAGACCCCGGCATACTGCTCGTGGTCGGTGCCGCAGAGCCCGCAGGCCTCGACCCGGAGGAGCGCGTCGTCGTCGGCCACGTCGGGGACTGCTATCTCGTTCGCGACCAGGTGCTCGGGTGATTCCAGGATCAGCGTGGCGCAGGTTTGGGATCCGGGCACTGTTGCGACCGTACCAATAACCAACTGATCCGTCAATCAGTTAGCTGGGCTGGGCTGGGCTGGGCTGGGCTGGGCTGGGCTGGGCTGGGCTGGGTTGGGCTGGGTTGGGTTGGGCTGGGCTGGGTTGGGCTGGGTTGGGTTGGGTTGGGTTGGGTTGGGTTGGGCTGGGTTGGGTTGGGTTGGGTTGGGCCGGGTTGGGTTGGGTTGGGTTGGGCTGGGGGCGAGTCGGCCCGGGCTGACCCCGCGAGCTGGCGGTTCCGCTCCTCGGCGTCGGCGACGAAGCGCCGTCCCCAGTCGATCGAGGTGAACAGATCAGCCTGGCTCCGTGGCCGTGCCAGCATCCAGCTGTGCCCCCCGGGCACCCAATGCACCGGCACACCGGCGTGCTCCGAGAACTCGGCCGCCGTCCACGCGTGGGCGATCCGGTCGAAGCAGCCCCATTCGGCCACGATCGGGATGTCGCCGGCCTCCGCCAGGCGGCGCACTTCTTCGCGCATGTCGAGCGTCATGAGGAGCGCTGCCACCGGGGCCGTCCGACCGAGGGTGCGGATGTTCCGCCGTACGTCGGGCAGCAAGCCGGGAAGCGTGCGATGAAACCTCCCGAGGAGGAGATCAGGCGCGTCGAGCGCTGCAGCGAGCAGCAGGTCGATCGGGCCGGCGAAGTCGGGGGCCCACGGGACGAGTGCGGCCGGCAGCATGCCGCGCCGATCTCGCCAGCGAGGGGTCGCGGCGCCGTCGCGGTACACGATCCCCAGCACCCGATCAGGGAACCGGTCTGCGAACCCGATTGCGACAGCACCGCCCATGGAGTGCCCGAGCAGCACCGCCCGCTCCACTCCGAGGTGGTCGAGCAACGCGGCCACCGCGTCGGCCAGGGCTCGCATCGAGAGCAGGTTCCACGGGAGCGGCTGGCTGCCGCCGAAGCCGGGCAGGCTCGGGTTCACCACGCGCCACCCAAGCCTGGTCGCGAGGTGATTGCTCTCTCCCGAGTACATCTCCCCACCGGCGAAGAAGCCATGGAGGTTCACCGCCCAGAGCGGGCCGGGTTCGAGTGTCGCCGTCTCCGTGGGACCCGCAGCATTGGACGAGATGGCGAAGCGCAGGCGCCGTCCGCCGATTCGGATCATTCCTGGCACCATCGAGGAACGTGCCACGGCGGTACGCGCTCCTATCGGGAAGTCGCGCCAGCCAAGTCGCCGGCGCGGGCCAGCGCAGCCTCCGCTTCGCGTACGAACCGTCCGACCAGCTCTGCAGCCGGCAGCAGCTCGTCGATCCCCCCCACGCCTTGACCTGCCGGGTAGCACTCGCGCTTGGGGTCCACGCCCGTCGCGTTGTCGTCGGCGCCGAGATGGAGCACACCGTCGGTGAAAGAGCGCCCCATCTGCTCGGGGAACCGAGCGAGCTCTTCGGGATGAGCGTCGAAATAGTCCGTGTACTCGTTGCGGATCACCCGCATCGTCTTGCCAGAGTAGGCCCGGCTCACCGTCGTGGCATCCTCGGCGCTCGCCACGAGGGACTCTTTGTACCCCGGCACACCCCTGGCTTCGGGCGTGGCGATGAAGCGCGTCCCGACCCACACCCCGTCGGCCCCGAGAGCGAGGGCAGCGGCCAATCCCCGTCCGTCGAAGATCCCTCCGGCGGCAGCGACCGGGACCCGGTCACCGACGGCGTCGACAATTTGAGGTACCAGCGGCATCGTGGCCACCTGGCCGGTGTGCCCACCGGCCTCGGTGCCCTGGGCCACGACGAGATCACAGCCGGCTTCGACTGCCCGGACGGCGTGGGCGACCTTGCCGCACATGTTCACCACGAGCAACCCGTGGTCATGGCAGAGGTCGACGACCTCTGACGGCACACCGAGACCAGCGACGAACGCGGAGGCTCCGGCGTCGATGATGAGCCGGACCTGGTCGGTCAGCCCCCCTGGCATGGCGGTGAGGAGGTCGACACCGAACGGCTTGTCGGTCGCTTCTTTCACCGCGGCCATCTCGGCCACCATCGTGTCGGGGGTCATGGTCGACGCCCCGAGGCAGCCGAACCCCCCGGCGCCCGAGACCGCAGCCACGAGTGGCGCGTACGACACTCCTCCCATCCCGGCCAGCATGACCGGGTGCTCGATCCCCAACAGGTCGGTCAGACGGGTGCGCATCTTCATCCCTCCATCGGCGGCGACTGCCGCAGGAGACCCTAGCGTATAACTGACTGATGAGTCAATCTAGGGAGTCCCCGATCGTTCGCCGCACGACTGCACGCTCGAGGCCGCTTTGTCGCTTGTCGCTTGTCGCTCGTCGCTTGTCGCGGTATGCGATGGCGAGGCACTGCGGCAATCTCGATCACCACGGGCCGAGCGACGGGGCAGGTCCGCGATCGACCAGCCAGGCGAGCAAAGACCTCGAGTCGGTGCGGTCGGGCAAGCGCTCGACCAGGCGAGGAAGCCACCGCGCGACCAGTTCACCGGACCAGTCGGCCGGCGTGAAGCCGAGACCGAGATCGACATGGTGGACCTCGACTTCACGCCAGCGTCGGAAGACCGTGAGCGATACCGGCTGCTCGGTCCCGCTCACGTCGCGCCCGGGGCGCTCCCATGCTTCGTCCGGGGTCGAGAGCCACGCCGACTCCAGCCGGTACGCGCTCTCGCGCACGTCGGCCACGAGATCGGCCGCACTGCGTCCCGCGCCCGCCGCGATCTCGGCGGCCCGGCCCGCGTAGCCACCGGGGTACTGGTCCACCACCTCGCCACGGATGGCACCTTCCACGCGTCGAGTGCAACTGTCGGCGTTGCGAGCCACGTGGGTGAGCAGGTGACCGATGCTCCAGTCAGGCAGGAGGCTCGGCTGTCGCGCCTGCTCGTCGGTAAGGTGGTCGAGCGAGTCGAGCAACGCCCGGTGGGCACGGCGGCAGCCCTCGATCTCCTGCACCGGGACGGTCACCCCGCCATTCCTAGCACCGACCGCACCGGCAGAGAGGGACGGGCGTAACCTTCCTCTTCATGTCGCGGTGGTCCTTGCGGTGAGCAGGCAGTCGCCAGGGACCCCGGGCTCGACACAACCCGAGCCCTCGGGCGCGATCCCGAGCACCATCCCGACGGTCGCGTCCGCGGAGCTGGGAGCACCGTCGGTGTTCCGCTGGCACGATCCGCCCGTGATCGGGATCGCGCTTCTGGCGCTGGCAGCCGGCTTCGGGCAGTTCGGCGCCGTGTCGGCTCTCGGCAGCGTCGCCAAGGCGTTCGGCCATATCGGCTCGGGGGCCTCGTTCGCCGACGAGGCCGGGCTGTCGGGGACGACTCTCGGGGTCGGTCTCGCGATCCTCCGGCTGGCGTCGCTGGGCGGACTCCCGCTCGCCGGGCTCGCCGACCGGTTCGGCCGCAGGACCGTGCTGCTCGCCACCTGTGGGATCGGGCTGGCGCTCACCGTGGTCGCGGCGGCGAGCCCGGGGTACTGGTGGTTCGTGGCGATCTTCGCGCTCGGCCGCCCGCCGCTCAGCGCGACCAACGGGGTCTCCCAGGTGGCTGCCGTCGAGCTCACGGCGACCGGCGAGCGGGCGAAAGCCGTGGCGCTCATCGCGGCGGGCTATGGCGTCGGCGCCGGCCTCACCGCCATCATCCACAGCCTCGCGTCGAGCGTGCTCGGCTTCCGCGGCATCTTCGCGCTCGCGATCCTCCCGCTGGTGCTGCTCGTGCTCATCCAGCGGTGGGTGGTCGAGCCGGCTCGCTACATCAACTTGGAAGCCGACAGCTCCGCAGAGCGCCGTCCGGTGATCGGCCCTGTGGCCAAGGCCTACCGGGGACGCCTTGCCCTGGTCGCTCTCATCATGTTCGGGGTGTCGATCATCACGGGACCTGCGAACAGCTTGGTCTTCATCTACGCGGAGAACATCCGACGGGTCTCGGGGATCGCGACCTCGGGCATGGTGGTGGGTGCCGGCATCGCCGGGCTGGGCGGCCTGCTGGTCGGGCGGTGGCTGGCCGACCATTGGGGGCGGCGGCCCACGGTCGCAGCGGGGATCGTCGGAATGGCTGTCTTTGGCGCGCTGGCCTATAGCGGATCGGTCCCAGGTCTGATCGGTGGCTACATCATGGGCGTGGCAGCCGGCTCGGTGTTGGCTCCCGCCGGGGGAGCGCTTGCCAACGAGCTGTTCCCGACCGGCGTCCGGGCGTCGGTCGCCGGTTGGAACATCGCGGCGGGCGTGCTCGGGGCGGTGCTCGGCCTGCTCGAGTTCGGTGTGCTCGCTGACGTGCACGGGACCGGCAACCATGCCGGGTTCGCCGCGGTGATCACGTTCTTCCCGGCGGTGCTCTTCGCCGGGCTGCTGCTGCTGCTGCCCGAGACCAAGGGCCGGGAGCCCGAGGAGCTCTGGCACGCGGGTTGAGCGACCGGGGTCCTGCGCAAACGGCCCGACGACACGCCAGCAGCGCTCGACGCGCCAGCACCGCTCGACGCGCCAGCACCGCTCGACACGCCAGCAGCGCTCAGCGCGCGAAGAAGTGCCAGCCGAGCCACATCCATCCCAGCACGACAGCGATCCGCAGCATCGGGTGGGCCTGGACCGGTCCGAGGAGCTCGGCAGGACGGGCCAGCCTCCCTTTGCCGAGCAGGGAGAAGAGGAGCACGGTGAGCGTCGCGAGCCCGAGCACGCCCCAGATGAGGAACGTCGCCGAGCGCCAGGTCACGATCGCACCAGAGCCCATCCCAGCCCGAGCCAGGCGAGGACGACGGCCGCCTTGGCCGCTTCGGCGCGGGCAACGATGTCGTAGATCGAGCTGAACGTGGGGTGGGCGTGGCGCGCCCCGCCGAAGAAACAGAACAGCTCCCACGCGAGAAGGGCGCCGGCCAATGCGATCCACCACGCGAAGGGCCGCCACCGGCTCGTCGACACCGAGCCCGGGCGACCGTCCACCACTCCGGTTCCGTCCACCACTCCGGTTCCGCCAACCACTCCGCTTCCGCCAACCACACCCGTTCCGTCCGCCCCTTCGGTTCCGTCCACCCCCACCGCCGGCCGCGAGCGGCCGGCAACAGTGCCCACCCCGACAGCGACCGCAACCACCGCCAGCGGTACCGCGGTCACGACGTCGGCCTCCGTCGTGAAGGGCCTGGTGGTGGCGACGAGCCCGGCGTAGGCCGCCGCGCCGACGAGAGCGGCTCCCCGGGCGGCCGGCCTCATGGGCAGGTGACGGTGCACCGAGCTCGGAGCCGGACCGCTGCTCACTGCGGATCCGGGATCGCCTGCTGGGAGTCCATCATGTCGGCCATCACCATCTTGATGAGCTCGTCGACCTCGGCGGTCATACCTCCGGCGACCCCGCCGTAGATGGCTCCGGACTGGGGGTTCTCGGCGGCGTGGGCATGGGCGTAGGCCACGGCCTCGCCCAGGTCGGCTGCGAACGCCTCGACCACGCCTTCTTGGGTCTGGGGCCGGGTGACGGCCATGTGGAGCGCGTTGGGGTACTGCTGGCCGTTGAACCGCCACCCGCGGGTCCGCATGAAGTCGTTCACGTGGTAGATGTCGAAGTCGTCGGAGGTGAAGCTGAAGAGGAACGTCGGCTGACCGAGGATGCGCAGCTCGGGATGGGCTCGCACGGCGTCTTGCATCGCCGAGGCGGTTTCGAAGATCTGCTGGGCGTAGCGTCGGTACCCCTCCCGGCCGAGCTGGACCATCGCCGCCCACGTGGCGGCGATCAGGCCGCCGGACCGCGAGCCTTCCATTCCCGGCGAGCAGTACTTCCCCCCGCTCCAGTCCGTGAGGTAGAAGTACTGGGCGTTGCGCAGCGCCTTGTCGCGGAACGTGAGCACGGACGACCCTTTGAGCGCGTAGCCGTACTTGTGGGTGTCAGACGAGATCGAGGTGACCCCGTCCAGGCGGTAGTCGAACACCGGGACCTCGTACCCGAGCTCCTGGCCGAACGGCAGTATAAACCCGCCCAGGCAGCCGTCGACGTGGAGGCCGACGCCGCGCTCGACGGCGAGCGCGGAGAGGGCTTCGATGGGGTCGACCGTGCCGTAGCCGTAGTTGCACGCCGATCCGACGATCGCCACCGTGTTGCCGTCGATGTGGTCGGCCACCCAGTCCACGTCGACCAACGTCGTCTCGGGGTCGATGGGCGCCCTGCGCACCTCGACGCCGAACAGGTGGCACGCTTTGTCGAACGCGGGGTGAGCCGTCTCGGGCTTCACGATGTTCGGCTGGGTGATCCCGCGGGTCGCAGCGCCGTGCTCGCGGTATGCGAGGACCGCATGGCTGATGCTCCCGGTCCCGCCGGTGGTCACGAGCCCCGCCGGGTCGCCACCTGCGGCGGCCGCCGCCTCACCGTGGAACAGGTCGAGCGTCATGGCGATGATCTCGGCCTCGAACTTCGTCGCGCTCGGGCACATGTCTCGCTGGAGCACGTTCACGTGGGCGAAGAGCCCGAACGCATCGTTCAAGAACCGGTAGTGCTCGTGGTCGCCGCAGTACATCGTGCCCGAGCACTTGCCGGTCTCCCAGAAGGCGTCCTCTTCCGAAGCCATAGTCCGCAGCTCCGAGAGGACCTCGTCTCGAGGCGATCCCAGTTCCGGAAAGCTCCGATGGACGCTGAACCGGTCTTCATAGGGGAACGCGGGCACGGGCGCAACCTCCTTGGGGGAACGGGTTGTGGTCACTTGCGGGGAACGAACCTCGGGTGCTCGGGCGGCCGCACGCCTGGCTCACTGTAGGTTCTCCGGGCTCTCGAGGACGAGGCGGGCCCGCACCGGGCGGTGGTCGGAGCCGGCCATCGGCAGGACCTCGGCGCGCTCTGCGGCGAGGGGTCCGCGGACCAAGATGTGGTCGACCTGGCTGTGGGGGCGCCACGCGGGCCACGTCCGTCCCTTCACGGCCCGGCGCCACGGGGGGCGGCCGGCTGCTCGCCGCGCAGAGAGCAGCCCGAGGAGCGGTGGTCCCCAGAGGTTCATGTCCCCGACCAGCACCGCGGGACCCCTGGCCGCCTCCGGATCGGCGTCGAGGACGGCCGCCAAGCGCCGGAAGTGGATCGGTGAGCCGTAGGAGAGGTGCGACATGTGGGTGCCGACCACCGTGACGCGGGCCGACCCCACCTCGAGACGTGCCACGAGCGCCGCCCGGCGAGCTCGGTCCCAGGGCAGGCGTCCGAGCTCTATGACGTGGTGCGCGGCCACGGGAAGGCGGCTCAAGAGTGCAATGCCCCAGCCACCGGGCTCCGCGGACCTGAAGCGCTCCGAGGTCGCGGCGGAGCGGGCGAGGGGGCGATCGCCGTCCAGGTAGATCGCATGGGCGCTCCCACGCCAGTCCAGCGGGCGCATCCAGCGCTCGTCCGCGCGCGGGTGGGGGCCGGCCCGGCGGCCGGTGGCGAGCGTCCGGGCCACGACCGTGTAGCCGAGGGCCGCTGCGACGACCGAGGCCTGTCCCGTCTCGGGCCGCTCGGCGGGCGTCCAGCACTCCTCCAGGACGAGGACGTCGGCGTCGATCGCCCGGCAGTGTTCGACGACGTCGAACGGCCTGCCCCAGCCGTCGATGCCGGCGTGGAGGTTGAAGTTCGCGACGACGAAGGCAGGGGAGGGGCCGGGCACCGCCATGAGGTCCGCGAGGCTACGCCGCCGGTGCGCCGGTGCGCCGCTCGGGGAGCCTCGCTAACATCGGGGCCATCGACGCCGACCTCTCCAAGTGATGGCACCCGCGCAGGTGCCCGAGTGCTCCGCCGACGAGCTGTTGACGCTGGTCTCCTCGCACCGACCGGTCGACCGGCGCGAGGAGGAGGCGATCGCCCGGTTCCGTACCGAGCTGGCGCGCCTCGAGCGACCTTGCGACGAGCTGGCCGACCCGGTCCACGTGACGGCCTCGGGCATCGTGGTGGGCCGCCGGGGCACGGTCATGCACCGCCACCGCAGGTTGGGACGCTGGATGCAGCCCGGAGGGCACATCGACCCCGGCGAGACCCCGCCCGCCGCGGCCTTGCGAGAGTGCACGGAGGAGACCGGGTTGGCGATGCAGTTCGATCCCCGAGGGCCGAGGGTGGTGCACGTGGACGTCCATGAGGCGGCGAACGGTCATACCCACTTGGATCTGCGCTTCTTGCTCGTCGGCGCCGACGACGATCCCGCGCCGCCGCCCGGCGAGAGCCCCGACGTGCGGTGGTGCTCCTGGGAGGAAGCCGAGGAGATGGCCGACGACGCGCTCGCAGGCGGTCTCCGCTCGGCGAGACGGGCGTGGGAGGACCTGGCCGCGGGAGGGGAGGCCGGAGCGCAGGGGGCGGCACGTGAGCGTGCCTGACGTCCAGGGCGCGGCTGGTGCGCCCGACCCGCTGGAGCTCCTCTTGGAGGTCCAGGACCTCGACATCGCGCTGGCGCAGCTCGAGCATCGCCGCATGGCCCTGCCCGAGCGGCGGGACCTGGCGGCGGCCGATGCCAAGTTGGCCGAGCTCGCTGCCCTGGCGGGCGATCTGCAGCGGCGCCGCCAGGACCTGGTGGACCGCCTGGCCGAGATGGAGGCGCAGGTGAACGCCCTGTCCGAGCGGCGCCAGTCCCTCGAAGCGCGCCTGTACGGCGCCCGAGGCTCTGCCGCGCGCGACCTGCAGGCCATCGACGCCGAGATCCAGCACCTCACCCAGCGCCGCGCCGAGATCGAAGAGGAGGAGCTCGCCATTATGGAAGAGCAGGAGCCCCTCGACGCCGAGTTGGCCAGGCTTGCTGGCGAGCAGGCCGAGCTCGAGTCCGCGGCCGGTTCCCTGCGTGATGCCCTGGCGGCGTCCGAAGTGGTCCTCCAAGCCGAGATCTCGACCGTGGCCCGGACCCGCGGGGAGGCGGCGTCGCGACTGCCCACCGCACTCTGTGACCGCTACGAGGTGCTGCGTGGACGACTCGGTGGGATCGGAGCGGCGCGCCTGATCGGCAACCGCTGTGACGGCTGCCACCTCGAGCTCCCGTCGGCCGAAGTCGACCGCATCCGCCACCTGCCGGCCGGCACCGTGGTCACGTGCGAGGAGTGCGGCCGCATCCTGGTCCGCGCACCGGGACCCGCGCAGTCCGCGGCACCCGAACGCGCGCCGTCACCAGTCGCGGACTGAGCGGCAGTGCTCGTCCTGGTCCGCCACGGCGAGGCGACGGCCAACGCCTCGGGCCTGCTGCTCGGCCGCTCCGACGTCCCGCTCACTGCGGTGGGCCGGCGCCAGGCTGCCGAGCTGGCCGCGGGGATCGGGCCGGTGGTCCGGCTGGTCTCGAGTCCCTTGCGGCGCGCGCTCGACACCGCGGCGCAGTTGGGTCTCGGCATCCCCGCGGAAGTCGACGAGCGCTGGGTGGAGGTCGACTACGGGGAGCACGAGGGGAGGGAGCTCGGCGACGTCCCCGCCGAGGTGTGGCGGCGGTGGCGCGACGACCCCTCCTACCGGCCGGTCGGGGGGGAGTCGCTGGGGCAGGTCGCCGAACGGGTGCGCGACGCCTGCGACGAGCTGTTCGCCACTCCGGGTACCGGGGCGCGAGCCGCCGACGGCGACGTCGTCGTGGTGAGCCACGTGTCCCCGATCAAAGCAGCCATTGCCTGGGCGCTCGGCACCGGTCCGGGGCTGGACTGGCGTCTCCGGCTCTCGACCGGATCGCTCACCCGGATCGGCTGGGGCGCCGACGCCCCGGTGCTCCACTGCTTCAACTGGGTACCGACCGGGACCGGCGGTCTCGCCGCTGGGGCCGGCGATCGGCCAAGATGAGCGGATGCCGGCCCTGACAGCTCCCGTCCCGCCCGATCCCGGGGTCCCTGCCCCTGCCCCTGCCCCTCACCCGGACGCCGAGGTCCCCACGCACCGCCGGGAGATGACCTTCGAAGTGTTCGAGCGCGGGGATGCCTTCGAGGTGACCGGGCGGCTTCGGGACGAGCGCCCGTGGGCCGCGGGGACGGTGTGGGTGGAGCACGTCCACGACATGGAGCTGCGGATCACCGTCCACCGCCCCGACTTGGTCATCACCGCGGCCGAAGCCCGGATGCACCGGTTCCCCCATGAAGAGTGCACCGACATCCAAGAGGCGTTCACGGGCCTCGTGGGCCTGAACGTCGCCCGCGGCTACTCGAGGGCCGTCCAGGAGCGATTCGGCCGCTCGCTGGGCTGCACCCACTTGGAGCTGCTGGCCCGGACGATCGGGCCGGTGGTCATCCAGGCGGTGGCGTCGGCCGCGACCCGTCTGCAGGACGCGACCAAGACCCAAGTGGCCCTGTCGGACGCCGGCACCGCCTGGTTTGCCGACACGTGCCACGTCTGGGCCACCGACGGGCCCCGGGGTCCGGGTCCGGGGATGCAAAAAGTAGCGGTTGGTTGGCGTCCGGGGACCGACGAGTACCCTGCGCCGTCGGTCGGCGAGATCCGCCGCCGGGCCGAGCACGCGCCCGAGCGCGCGGGAGCCGAGCCGGCGTCTGCGCCCATGCCCGGGAGCGCGGGTCCGCGCTAGGCGCGTGTGGTGGCCCGGCGCGTCAGCCGGGGGCCGCCGCGCCGATGAAACGGGCGACGACCGCGGCCAACTGCTCTCCTTGGTCCTCTTGGAGAAAATGTCCGCCGCCGGTGATGGTGGTGTGGGGCTGTCCGGCCGCTCCGGGCACCGCCTCGCGAAAGACGCGGTCGCCGCCTCCGGTGATCGGATCGCTGTCGCTGAACGCGCACAAGAACGGCTTGGTGAACGTCCGCAGGGACTCCCACGCCCTGGTGTTGGCTTCGGTCGCCGGATCGTCGGGAGTGGTCGGGACGAGGAGGGGGAACTGCCTGGCGCCTTCCTTGTAGCGCTCGTCGGGGAACGGCGCGTCGTAGGCGGCGACGATCTCGGGCGAGAGTGTGGTGAGGGTGCCCGAGCTTACGATCCCCCCGACGGGAAGCTCGGGCGCGTCCTGGGAGAAACGCTGCCATGCCATGAAGGCCTTGCTCATCGGAGTGTGGCCGGTCGGCAGGCCCGTGTTCGCCGCGACCACCCGGGCGAAACGTTCCGGGTGCTCGGCGACGAGCCGCAGTCCGAGCAGCCCTCCCCAGTCCTGGCACACCAAGGTGATGCCGGAGAGGTCGAGCTGGTCGAACAGCGCCGCCCGGAGCCATTCGACGTGGCGGGCGTAGGTGTAGTCCCGGCGGTCGGCCGGCTTGTCCGAGCGGCCGAAGCCGACGAGGTCGGGCGCGACCACCCGGTGGCCGGCAGCGACGAGCACCGGGATCATCTTGCGGTAGAGGAAGCACCAGCTCGGCTCGCCGTGCAGCAGCAGGACGGTCTCGGCCGGCGGCGGCCCTTCCGGGCTCTCGTCGAGGTAGTGGACCCGCAGCGAGGGCGAGGCCGGATCGGCGTCGCCGGCCTCGACATGGACGTAGTGGGGAGCGAAGGCGAAGTCCGGCAGGTTCTCGAACCGCTCGTCGGGGGTCCGCAGCGCTTCCATCAGCGGGCCACCGGTGCGAGGAGATCGAGCAAGAGGCGGGCCATCACGCACTGGGCCGCGCTGCGAGAGAGGCGCTGGCCGCTGCGGAGGCGCTCCCAGACTTCCCAGGACGCGGAGACGTCGAGTGCGTCGAGCAGGTCGTCTCGGTCACTGCCGGCCCGTTCCAGCTCGGGAGCGAACGTGACGGTGATGTGGGAGCGCAGCAGGGCGTTCGTCGTCGCCACCCATTCGGCGACGTCGGGGGATTGGGGAGCGAGCGTCGCGCTCGTCCGGCGGACGGGGGCGACGGCATCGTACAGGCGGCCCCGGCGCCGTGCCGTCCGCTCGGCGCGCTCGGCAAGGGGGAGCGACGGAGCGATGGGCTTCAGGTGGTCCCAGTAGCGCTGGGCCTGCACGGCGATCACCGCCCGGTAGATGGCGTCGATGTCCTCGAAGTGGTGGAACACGAGCCGCAGGGAGACGCCCGCCCGGGCGGCGACGGCTTTGGCGGTGGGCTGGGGTGTCCCGTCGTTGAGGAGGGAGATCAGCGCTTCGGCGAGGCGCAGGCGCGTGCGCTCGCCACGAGCGAGGCGCCCGTCGGAGGAGACGGCGCCGTCGGCGGCAGGGATGACCTTGGGTTTGCGGGGCGGCGGCAGGGTCGCCGTGGCCTGACGGGAGGGCACGCCACCAGGGTACTCAACTGGTCAACGAGTGCAAATAGTCCGAGTGCCGGCGTCCGCGGGTCCTTGGCAGCGGGCAGACTGTCCACGAGCAGCGGGCAGACGGCCCACGAGCAGCTCCGAGAGGGAGAAGACGACATGGAGCAGCGGGTTCTGGGCACGCAAGGCATGACGGTCTCGGCGTTGGGGCTCGGGTGCATGGGGATGAGCCAGTCCTACGGAGCAGCAGACGAGGACGAGTCGATCGCCACCATCCGGCGCGCCCTGGAGCTCGGCGTCACCTTCCTCGACACCGCCGACATGTACGGGCCGTTCACCAACGAGCGACTCGTCGGGCGGGCAATTGCCGGTCGCCGCGACGAGGTGGTCCTGGCCACCAAGTTCGGCAACGAGCGGCGGCCCGACGGGTCGTGGATCGGAGTGAACGGCAAGCCCGACTACGTGCGCCGCTGCATCGATGCTTCGCTGGAGCGGTTGGGTGTGGACCACATCGACCTCTACTACCAGCACCGGGTCGACACCACGGTGCCCGTGGAGGAGACCTGGGGTGCGATGAGCGAGCTGGTCGCGGCGGGCAAGGTGCGCTACCTCGGGATCTCCGAGGCGGCGCCGGCCACCATCCGGCGCGCGCATGCCACTCACCCGATGACGGCCATCCAGAGCGAGTACTCGCTCTTCACTCGTGACCCCGAAGACGGGGTGCTCGAGACGATCCGCGAGCTCGGCATCGGCTTCGTGGCCTACAGCCCGCTCGGGCGGGGGTTCCTCTCGGGGACCATCACCTCGCCCGACCAGTTCGCCGAGGACGACTTCCGGCGCTTCTCGCCGCGCTTTCGTGGTGAGAACTTCACAAAGAACCTCGACGTGGTCCGCCGGGTCCAATCCCTTGCTGGCGACAAGGGGGTGACCCCGTCGCAGTTGGCTTTGGCGTGGGTGCTGGCCCAGGGACGAGACGTGGTGCCGATCCCGGGCACCAAGCGTCGCAGCTACCTCGAAGAGAACGTCGCCGCTCTCGACGTCCACCTGTCCGACGAGGACCTCGCGTCGATTGAGGAGGTGGCGCCCAAAGGCGTGGCCGCAGGCGACCGCTACGCCGCCGAGCAGATGACCCGCATCAACGTCTGAACCGCTCGGACACCCGAGGCGGGGTCTTGCGTTGCCTGCCGTGTCCCCAGTGCTTTCGGCCTCGGCGACAGGGCGCCGTCGGGCCCGTTCGCCGTCGCCGTCGCCGATCCCGTTCGCCGTCGGCGCCGCCGATCCCGTTCGCCGTCGCCGTTGCCGATCCCGTTCGCCGTGCTGCCCGCATCCGTCCTGCGGTGCAAGCTTGTAGGGGTTTCGGAATCAGCTTGGAGCCGGTGTGGAGGAGGATGCCACTGAGAACTTCTTGCATGCACATGTGAGAAGTGCTATGCCCTCTAGCGGGGACGGGGACAGGGACCTGGTCGGAAGGTCCTGCCGCGTATGGAGGTGGTCATGGCGGATCCTGGCGAAGGGGCGACGTCGAGGGGAAGTCAATCGCTCTCCGGACCGGCTCCCGATTCGTTCTCCGACTCTGGTTCCGACGTGCTTCCTGACTTGGTCCCGGCCCGGATGGTCAACGAATTCTCGTACTGCCCGCGGCTGTTCTACCTGGAGTGGGTCGACGCGCAATTCGCGGACAACGACGACGTTGTCGAAGGGCGCTATCGCCACCGAGTGGTCGACGTGGCCGCCGGCGCGGCGCCCCTACCCGAGGAAGGCATGCTCCGATCAGCTCGATCGTTACGCCTCTCCTCGGCGTCCCTCGGGTTGGTCGCAGTGGTCGACCTGCTCGAAGGAGAAGGAGCCCCTGAAAGCCAGGAGGTGCACCCAGTCGACGTGAAACGGGGTCGTCCAGCGCCGACGCCGGAGCGGGCTTGGGAACCCGAACGAGTCCAGCTCTGTGCTCAAGGCCTCTTGCTCCGCGAAGCGGGGTACGCGTGCCCGTCCGGTTTCCTCTCCTTTGCCGAGACGCGTGAGCGCGTGGAAGTTGTCTTTGACGAGGAGTTGGTTGCCAGAACGCTCGTGCTTGTTGGTGAATTGCGGGAGACGGCCCAACGAGACAATGCGCCCCCACCGTTGGTGGCGAGCCCGAAGTGTCCTCGCTGCTCTCTCGTCGGGATCTGCCTGCCCGACGAGACGAATGCCCTCAGAGGTGAAAGTCCCACGCCGGTTCGACGCCTGATCCCGAGCGATACGGCGGCTCGTCCGCTCTACGTGACCGAGCAGGGGGCGCGTGTCGGAATTCGTTCTGGTCGAGTGACGGTCGATGCCGACGGCGTCGAGCTGGCATCAGTACGCGCCCTCGATGTGTCCCAGCTCTGCCTGTTCGGCAACGTGCAAGTGACGTCCCAAGCGGTGCGTGAGCTTCTCGGGCGGGAAGTGCCGGTCTGCTGGTTCAGCTATGGAGGGTGGTTCGCCGGCATCGCCCAAGGCCTTCCCTCCAAGCACGTCGACCTGCGCCGTCGACAAGTTGCCAAAGCACATACCGGAGCACTTGAGATCGCTCGATCGCTGGTGGCGGGCAAGATCCGCAATTGTCGGACGCTCCTGCGGAGGAATGCAAAGGGCGACGTGTCGACGGCGGTCCGTTCGCTCAAGACCATGGCCGAACAAGCCGAACTGCAGGAATCCATGGCGTCTCTGCTGGGTGTGGAGGGGGCGGCTGCACGCGTCTACTTCCAGCACCTCCCGCTGATGCTTCGCAGTGATCGCTCGCTTCCCGGGGAGCCGTTCCATTTCGACGGTCGGAACCGCCGACCTCCCTTGGACCCGGTCAATTGCTTGCTCTCGTACGTGTACTCGCTGCTTGCGAAAGATCTCACCGTCACGGTGCTCGCCGTCGGGTTCGACCCGTACCTTGGCTTCTACCACCGGCCGCGGTTCGGACGTCCCGCGCTCGCCCTCGACTTGGCCGAAGAGCTTCGTCCATTGGTCGCCGACTCGGTGGTCATCAGCGTCGTCAACAACGGTGAGGTGCGCGCGTCGAATTTCACGGTGCGCGCTGGAGGCGTCTCACTCACCTCAGAAGGTCGCAAGGCAGTTCTGGCTGCGTACGAGCGGCGGCTTGCCGGAGAGGTAACGCATCCGGTGTTCGGGTACGCGGTCAGTTACCGTCGGATCATGGAGGTCCAGGCTCGCCTGCTGGGTGCCTACCTCCTCGACGAAGTGCCGGCGTACGTACCATTCGTGACTCGTTGAGATTGGAGAGGCGGTGGCTCTGCGGCGCAGATACCTCGTGGCCTACGACATCCGCGATCCCAAGCGGCTGCGGGCTGTCCACAGGTTGCTCAAGGCGAACGGGTACCCGGTGCAGTACTCGGTATTCGTCTGTGATCTCACCAAGTCCGAGAAGATCACGTTCTGCTGGGCAGTAGGGGAGACCGTCGACCACGCTCTCGACAGCGTGGTCCTCGTCGACCTTGGTGAGGCCGGGCAAGCGGCTGATCGCTTCGAATGCCTCGGCGTGGCCGTCCCCACGGCCGTCGAAGGCGGGGAAGCGAGGATCGTGTGATCCGGCCGGAACGTGGCCGCAAGGAGATCCTCAGCGCACAGGGGATCTCGATCTTGACAAGACCGGAGACTACTACTAAACTTAAACACAAACCAGGTGGCTCCTTTGCGGCTGTTTGAGCTTTGTGGTGCGTCGGAGCAACGTGTCACATCCACCTGGTCTGATTGACGCCGCGCACGAGGAGAGCCAGATGTTCAAGACATTTGCGGAGTTGGTCGAGGCGGCGACTGGGTTTCGGCCTTACCCATATCAAATTCGGATTGCCGAGCAAGGCCTGCCCGATGTGTTGAGCGTCGAGACCGGCGCGGGCAAGACCGCGGCGGTAGTGCTCGCGTGGCTCTGGCGGCGGAGGTTCCACCCAGACCCGGATGTACGCGCTGCGACGCCGCATTGGCTTGTCGTCTGCGAGCCGATGCGTTCGCTCACCGAGCAGGCAGAGCATGTGGTGGGAGCGTGGCTCACGGCGCTCGCCCCCCATGCTGATGATGTGCTCGTACATGTCGCGATGGGTGGTCGACATGAGGCAGAACGCCATTGGCGCGTGAACCCAGACCGCGACGCCGTCATCATCGGGACCATCGACGTGCTATTGAGTCGCGCACTCAATCGCGGGTATGGCACGTCGCGCTTCTCGTGGCCGATTGACTTCGGTCTCCTGAACTCGGGGGCGCACTGGGTGTTCGATGAGACCCAGCTTCTCGGTCCCGCTCTCGCGACCAGTCGTCAGCTCCAGGCGATGAGAGATCGTTTCGGCACGGTAGGAGCAACTGGGAGCACGTGGATGTCGGCAACCGTCGACCGCCGTTCGCTCTCGACGGTCGACAGCCCGTTTCCGGGAGATCGGGATGCCGAGCTCGTGCTCGGCGACGACGACCGCAACGACAGCCGGCTGAGCCGACGGCTCAGAGCGTCCCGCCGGGTCCATGAGGTCTCAGCGGAGAAGAAGGGCCGTGAGCAATCACTGGCAAATGCCGCGCTGGAGCTCCACCGACCGGGGACGCTCACCTTGGTCGTGGTGAACCAGGTCAAGACGGCCCAAGCGGTCTACCAAGCACTGACGAAGATCGGGAGCACCATTCCCTGCCACCTGGTCCACGGCCAGTTCCGCCCGCTCGATCGAGACCGGCTGACGGCCCTCCTGTTCGCACCGAGCGTGCCAAGCGCACCGAACGCTCCGGGGGCTGGATCGGATCAAAGCTCCGACGATGGAGTGGGCCGGATCGTGGTTGCCACCCAGGTCGTCGAAGCCGGTCTTGACATCTCTGCAGCCACGCTGCTGACCGAAGCTGCGCCTTGGCCGTCGATCGTCCAGCGTACCGGACGCTGCAACCGCGACGGGTTGGCCTCCGACGCCGTCCTGGCGTGGGTCTCGGTCGAGGCCGACCGCGTCGCGCCATATCCGGCAGACGACGTCGCGGCCGCTGAGGTTGCGCTCCGCGGGCTCGAGGGACGGGAGGTCACGACGGAGGAGCTCGCGTCGATGGACGTCGACGTGTCCCAGCCGGAGCAGCCGGTGCTTCGTCGTTCCGACTTGCTGGATCTGTTCGACACGGTGGCCGACCTTTCCGGAAACGACGTGGACGTCGGTCCGTTCATTCGTGATGGAGACGAACGCGACATCTACGTCGGGTGGGCAGACCTCGAAGCCGGGGGGAGCCCGACGGTCGCGCCACCTCCTGCGAGCCTCTGCCGGGTGCCCCTCACCAAGAGCAATCTCGGGTTCCTTGTCGAGCACGGGTGGCGCGTCGACACGCTCGCCGTGACCTCTCGGCGCGGGGCTTGGAGACGGATCTCGGGCGGAGAGCGACTTCGACCCGGTGAGGTCATCGTCCTTCCGAGCACTGCCGGTGGGTATGACGAGGCGATCGGGTGGACACCGTCGATCCGCACCCGGGTCACAACGGTGACAGTTCCAGATACTGCGAGTCCGACAGTCGACCACTGCGAGGAAGAGTACGGCTCCGATATACGGAGCCTCGGCCGGGTTTGGGTGCCGTTGCGACAGCATCTCGAGGACGTCGAACGTGAGGTACGGCTGCTGAGCGCGGAATTGGATCTCACCGGGCTGGACGCCCCTTGCATCGAAGCGGCGGCGATCGCGGGTCGCCTGCACGACCTGGGCAAAGCACACCCTGTCTTCCAGAGTTCGATGGTGAATTGTGCCGACGAAGAGGACCGGGAGCAACGCGTGCTCGGTATCCCATGGGCGAAATCGGGATCGACCAAGAGGCTCGTCCATGAGCGCCCGGCCTTCAGGCACGAGCTTGCGTCTGCTCTTGCGCTCCTGGGTGAAGCCGACGTGCTGCTGCGTGGCGTCGAGCGCTCTGACCTCGTCGTGTATCTCGTGGCCGCTCACCACGGGCGAGTACGGCTGGGGATCCGCTCCGTCCAGAAGCTCGATGATGATCGCTACATCCTCGGCGTCGAGGATGGTGACCGACTACCCGCGCTCGAGGTGCCCGGCGGCCAATGTCCTCCGGCGATGCTCTCGCTCGACGTCGTCCGCATGGGTCGGGACCCTGACACTGGCCGGATGTCGTGGTCGGAGCGATCATTGCGTCTCCTGGACGAGCTTGGGCCGTTCAAGCTCGGTTTTCTCGAGGCACTCGTCAGGGTGGCGGATTGGCGCGCCAGTGCAGGGAGCGAAGCGAGCTTGTCGACACTGCCCAGCCTCCAGCCTTTGGTGAGCCCGGTGGGAGGATCGCGATGACAGGCACGCATCTCCTCGTTCTGTCTGGAACCAGTCCTGAACCTTTAGGCTCGTACCTGAAGGCTTTGGGGACGTTCCGCTTGGTCGCGGAGCAGCGTGATCCGGACGCGCTCGCTTCCTGGGGAACCGGCGGGCTCGTGCTGCAGTGCTGTCTCACCGAGGGCGACCTCGAGGATTTCTTCCTCTCCTCGTACCGCCCGACGCCGATCGTGAGCCCTTGGAACAAGAGCAGCGGCTTTGGTCCGGAAGGAGCAGGAGAGCTCCAAGTCATCGAGTCGTCTCAGGAAGATCGCCTGGCACCGTACCGCGGTGCCATTGGAGTCGCCCGGCAGATATTGGCGGAGGCAGCCGAGAAAGGATGGGACAAGACTGCAGTGATCCGGTCGTGCCGTTCGCGCCTGCCCGACGAGTGCGTGGCTTGGATCGACGCTGCGGTCGTGCTCACTCCCGACGCTCAAGCGTTCCCACCTCTGCTCGGCACCGGCGGGAATGTCGGACGGCTTGAGCTCTCACGAAATTTCCACCAACGGCTGCTCGACGTCCTTGCCCTCGGGACCAAGGTGAAAGATCCGGCGAAGGCCATGGCTCGATCCCGTGAATGGCTGCAGGACGCACTGTGGGATCTCGGGAAAAGCGCAGGGATTAAGAAGTCTCCAGGGCAGTTCGATCCAGGCGCAGCCGGTGGGACCAACTCCTCGTCGTTGGGGAGCGGCACCGAAGTGCTCAATCCATGGGATTACGTCCTGATGATCGAAGGGTCGCTGCTGTTCGCCTCTGGAGCTGCACGTCGCCTGGGGATTGGGAATAGAGGGCGAGCGGCCGCGCCGTTCACCGCGGGCGAGGCAGCCGTGGGCTACGACTCGGCATCGAGCGAGGAGCCGATGAAGGGGGAGATCTGGCTCCCACTGTGGCAGAACGCGGTCTCGCTTCGCGAGCTCCGCCGTCTCATGTCTGAAGGTCGCATCGACTGGAGGGGTCGACACGCGCGCACCGGGCTCGACTTCGCCAAGGCTGCGTCGACGCTGGGTGTCGACCGGGGGATCGGCGCATTCTCCCGGCAGGTGGTGGTCGAGCGTTTTGGTCAGTCCAGCGTGGCAATCGCTGCTGGCCGTGTGGAAGTCGGGGCAGGTGCCTCACAACGGGTCCTGCCCCTCGCCGAACTGGACGGGTGGCTGAACCGGGTCCGCGATGCAAAAGACGTGCCCCTCGGGATCAGTCGGGCGTTGCGCCGTGTCGACCAAGCGGCATACGCGGTGACCCTCCCCGGCATTCGCCGGAGCCCTGGCTCCCTGGCGCGAGTACTGGTCGAGACGGCGCTGCTGGAGCAGTTGGTCGCTCGTGCGCGGACGTTACGCGCCAGAGCGGACATTCGCCCGGTCTCGGGGCTTTCGGCCCGTCGCTGGCTGCGATCCCTCGCCGAGGACCTCTCGGCCGCCGGTCGGACGAGGGAGCTCAGACTGGCGGCTGCGCTGGCGTCCTGTCGTGATCTGCCCGGACCCGGCTCCGTCGTGCCCGGCAGTTCGCGCGGCGCAGCGTCCGGGGTACCTGGCACCTTGCGAGAGATGCTGTGCCCTGTCTCTCGTCAGGATTCCGGCGACCTGCAATGGAGCGACACCGCACTCGTCGAGGGGCTCGGCTCCTTGCCGATCGTCGCCCTCCTGGCCGAAGTGCATGCCCGACGGGCTGTCGACCTGCTTGCCGCCAAGAAACGGCAGTCCGGGGAAGAGGGTGGAGGGAGCGAGCGCGGGAGGCAGTCGAGCGCCGGGCTTCCGACCCGCTTTTCCACGAGCACCCCCTGTGCACTCTCCGATATCTCGGCGTTGACCAGGGGAGCGATCGACGAGCAGTTGCTCTCAGACCTATTGATGGGGTGCATGCTGTTGGATTGGCGAGAGTCGCCACTGCTCGAGCCCGGCGGCAAGGAGACAGACGACGGCCTCATCCCACCGTCGTTGGCCGTCACTGCGCCGTTTTTCGTCAGTCAGCCGCTCAGATCCAGACGATCGGCAGCTTCGATCGGAGAAGAGGAGGATGGTCCCTCATGGACGCTCGTACCCGAGCCCGAGTGGCCGATCCTTCTGTCCAGCGGACGAGCTGACGTCGTGGTGAACCGCGCCCTGGCCCGATTGAGAATTGCCGGTCACGACCCAGTTCTCCGATCTGGAGATGTCCGTGCTTTGCCCGGTGAAGCGGTCCGGCTCGGCGCGGCACTCCTGGTCCCAATGGCCGCTGCGGACGGACGCCTCTTGCTCCGACGCGTGTGCCCACCGGACGAATTGTCGAAGAGGAACCACCAACCGATGACCGAGGAGGTCGATGATGCCCAATCGTGAGATCTACAAGATCCTTCTGCAGCCGGTAGCCGGGAGCCGTTTCCAACCGACTGGATTTCCTGATATCGGAGCGGCACTGTTCGACCGACCGGTCGGGGCCGACGGATGGGAGCAGTGCCTCGTGCTCGAATCCGCGCAATCCATGGCCAACCACCTCGAGGCGACGGCATGGGACCGAACGACGCAGGCCCCGGTGCGCGTAGTAGCTGGCCTGCCCTACGTGAGGGTCGTCGACGGCGATGGAGAATTTGTGACGTCGAGCCGGCTCGAGGCGCACCGCCTGGCGTCAGCGTTCATCAAGGACTCGACGCTTCAAGGGCGCGACATGAAGGAGGTCATTCGAGAGCGGCTGGACTTGCGCGACGACACCTTGATGGTGGGGCGCGACATCGCTCGAGCGGTGTTCGAGCTGGACCCGATGTGCCTTGTGCACGGGGTGTTCTTCGCCGAGTCCGACAAGGTCTGGCCGGGTCAGCCCAAGGTTGCGCGGGCGCTCACCTCCTTCGTCGAAGCCCGCGATGTCAAAGAGGTGATCTCCGGAGGAGTGAAGCGCGACGAGGTGCGCCACTCGACCAAGGACACTGGAGGTGCCAAAGAGGGATATGGCTCGGTGCCATTTCACCGGACCGAGTATGTGGCCAGGGAGATCGAGGCCTCGTTCGTTCTGGACTTGGACCAGATCAGCTCGTATGGGCTTCCCGGCAGCGCCGCCGAGCTCCTCGCGATGTTGGCACGCTGGGAGATCCGCTCACTGCTGGACCACGGGTTGCGCCTCCGCACGGCATGCGACCTCGAATCGGTGCCCGAAAGCAGCGCTATCGAGGCTTTGCCGCCACTTGATGCGTTGGAGGAGCGTCTTGGTGCACTGATCAGCGAGTCGTCGGGTTTGCTCGGCTCCGGCCAGGCTTTGGAAGTCGTGTGGGATCGCACGAAGCACTCCAAGGCGGCGAAGAAGGTCGCCGACGCTCCGGAGGAGCCATGACCACGATCCTGGCTTTTCGCTTCCCGCTGGGTCGCTACCACGCGACGCCGTGGGGACATCAAGTGAACGAAGGGATGGTCGAATGGCCTCCATCACCTTGGCGCATCCTGCGCGCCCTCTATGCCACTTGGCGGAGCCGCGCGCCGCACCTGCCAGAAGAAGAGGTCATGGCGGTGCTCGGCGCACTGACCGACGCCCCTTCCTACCTCCTTCCCCGCCATGCCGTCTCCCACACCCGCCACTACATGCCGGACCATACCCACGGTACCGACAAGACTTTCGATCCATTCTCGGCGCTCACACCGGGAGCGGAGCTCTTCGTGCGGTGGCCTGCAGTCTTCGAAGAGGAGCAGCGATCCGTACTGTCGACCCTCTGCGATCAGATGGCGTATCTCGGCCGTGCCGAGTCGGTGTGTGAAGCGAGGGTGGCCAACGAAGGAGTGCCGAGCGAGGGATGGGTGTCGCCCAACGATGGTGGCACATTGACCCAAGCACCGGTCAAGGTGCTCGTACCCCGTCACCCACTACAGGAACAGTCTCTGCTCTCGACCACCGCACGGGTGCGCCGGGACGGACATGTCGTGCCGCCGGGAGCCCACTTCGTTCCGTACGTGCTTCCGCAGGATTCTCGGCCGATGGTGCAGACGGCGCGTCGAGGGTATCGGAGTGTGCATGCTGACGCCGTCGTGCTCAGGCTCGGGGCGAAGGTCCTCCCCGGCGTTCGTGACACCGTGCTCTATGCCGCGATGCTGCGAAAGGCAGCAATGAGCCAGCACGAAGCTCCTTCGGCGACGTTGTCGGGCAGGACGGTCACTACTGAAGCGCCGAATGGCTTTGTCTCAGGGGAGAACAGCCAACCTCGAATGGATGACCACGCCCACGCCCACTATTTCTTCCTGGACACCGACGGTGATCGCCTCCTGGACTCGGCTGTGGTCTGGGCTCCGGAGAACGGGAAAGGGTTGACGAACGCGGAGCTCTCGGCGATCCTCTCGATCGACATGTTGGCTGCGAAGCGGACCACAGGCGTGCGCCCGGTTCGGGTGGCCGCGTCGAGCTTCGGCAGAGCCTTCGAGGTGCTGCCCGACCAGTACTGCTCGCCGGGAAGGGAGTGGACCAGCGAAACCCCGTTTGTCCCATACCGGCACCGGAAGAAGAACGAGGAGCTTGAGGAATTCGTGTCACGCGAAGTGAACCGAGAGCTCGCAATCAGAGGGCTTCCGTCCGCCACGGTGGAGATCGCCGGTCCGAAGTCGCGCTGGCTTGGCTATCGTCTCGAACGCAGCGGGCAGCGATCCGGTCGGCATGCATTTGGTGTTCACCTTGAGCTCGCGGAACCACTCCCATCTCCGCAACCCCTGGCGCTCGGCTATCTGAGCCACTACGGCCTTGGGCTCTTTCGCCGAGATCCATGACCACCTTGGCCTGCTCGGGGGCGGCGGTGTGATGCTCCACTCGCGGCAGACCTCGGGCCGTACCTGGCGAAGCTATGCGAGCGCGGAGGTGGCAACGCCTTGGAGCGTCAGCGCTCGAAGACGCTGACCAGGGAGAACGATCCTTGACAACTGAAGAGCGACACCAACGGTGCTCTGGTCCTCCTACCTCTCGCACCAGGGGGCAAATGCCCTGGTCAATTTGATTGAATAGTGCGAGGGGTGTTCCCGGCGTTCATCGCCGGGCTCAATTGCGGCATCTCG
>JAJYWG010000325.1 GCA_021791615.1 Actinomycetes bacterium | reverse complement strand
GGAGATGAGCACGTAGCTCAGCTCCCGCTCGGTCTGCAGCCGCAGCATGAGGTTGAGGATCTGGGACTGGATCGAGACGTCCAGCGCCGACACGGGCTCGTCGGCGACAACGAGCCGCGGCTCGACGGTGAGGGCGCGCGCCAGCCCGATGCGCTGGCGTTGGCCCCCGGAGAACTCGTGCGGGTAGCGCTCGAGGGCCCGTCGTGGCAGGCCGACCTCGTCGAGGAGGTGGCGGATCAGGGCTGTGCGCTGCTTGCGGTCGCCGATCCGCTGGGCGTTGAGCGGTTCGCGCAGGATCGACGCCACCCGCATCCGGGGGTCGAGCGAGGCGTAGGGGTCCTGGAACATGAGCTGGACGTCCTTGCGGTGCCGCTTGAGGGCGGCTCCCCGGAAGGTGGCGGCGACGCCGTCGAAGGTCACCGTTCCCGAGTCGGGCTCGGTCAGGCCGACCATGAGCCGGCCCAACGTCGTCTTGCCGCAGCCCGACTCGCCGACGAGGCCGAAGGTCTCCCCGACGCCGATCGAGAGCGAGACGTCCGAGACGGCCTTGACCGAGCCGACGGTGCGGCGCAGCAGCCCCTTGTGGATCGGGAACTCCTTGACGATGTGCTCGAGGCGGAGGAGCACGCGCTCGCCGGGAGGCTCGGAGGCATCTGCGCCGCCGGCCGCCGTGGCCGCCGCCCTCGAGGTGCTCGAGGCGCTGTCCCCACCGCGCCGGGATTCGCTGCGCACGAGGTCGATGCCGACGCCGAGCAGGTGTGCTGCCCGCCGCCCGTCGACGGGGAAGTGGCAGGCGAACCGGTGCCCGCCGGCGTCGGTCACGAGCTCGGGCGCCTCCTCCACGCACCGATCCTGCGCGTAGCGGCACCGGGCTGCGAAGCGGCAGCCCGTGGGCGGCCGGGTGAGGTCGGGCGGGGCGCCGGGGATGCTGTAGAGCGCCTTCGAGCGGTCGGACTCGAGCCCGGGGATCGACTCGAGGAGCGCCTGGGTGTAGGGGTGGCGCATCTCGGTGAAGATCGTCTGCACGTCGCCGGTCTCGACGAGCTGCCCGGCGTACATGACCGCCACCCGGTCGGCCCGGTCGGCGATCACGCCCATGTCGTGGGTGATGAGCAGGAGGCCCATGTCGAAGCGGCCACGCAAGTCGTCCAGGAGGGCGAGGATCTGGTCCTGGATCGTGACGTCGAGGGCCGTGGTCGGCTCGTCGGCGATCAGGAGCTTGGGGGAGCAGGCGAGCGCCATGGCGATCATGGCGCGCTGTCGCAATCCCCCCGAGAGCTCGTGGGGGTGGCTGCGGAGGCGTTCGGCAGGGCGCGGCATCCCGACGAGCCCGAGCACCTCCTCGGCCCGGGCCATCGCCTCGTCCCGTGAGACCCCCTTGTGCGCCCGCACGGGCTCGGCGATCTGGGCCCCGAGGGTCATCAGCGGGTTGAGCGAGGTCATCGGGTCCTGGAACACCATCCCGACATCGCTGCCCCGGACCTGGCGCATCTGCTTCTCGGACAGCGAGGTGACGTCGGTGCCGGCGATGGTGATCGAGCCCCCGGCGATGCGCGCTCCCGGCGGCAGGAGACGCATCACCGACATCGCCACCATGGTCTTGCCCGAGCCGGACTCGCCGACCACCCCGACGGTCTCGCCGGGGCGGACGCTGAGCGAGACGCCGCCTACGGCGTGCACGGTGCCGCTGCGGACCGGGATCTCCACCCGGAGGTCCTCGATCCGGAGGAGCTCATCGGTCACGAGACGCCCTCCTTCGGTGCGGCGGGCCTTGTCGGCGTCGTGCGGCCCCGTCAATGTCGCTGCAGCCTGACGTCGAGCGCATCACGGAGCGCGTCCCCTACGAAGTTGAACGCCAGCACCACGATCACGATGGCCACTCCGGCCGGGTAGATCAGCCACCAGTAACCGTCGTAGATGTAGTTGAGGCCGTTGTTCAGCATGGCCCCCCAACTCGTGGCCGGCGGCGGTGGCCCGAGCCCCAGGTAGCTGAGGGCGGCCAGGAGCAGGATGGCATTGGCGACCTGCAGCGTCGTCTGGACCACGATCGTCCCCATCACATTCGGGATGATGTGGCGGACGATGATCTTGCCCCGTGTCACCCCCGCGCCGCGGGCCGCCTCGACGTACTCGCGCGTGCGGACCGAGAGGGACTCGCCACGGACCAGGCGAGCCGTGGGCAGCCAGGAGACGATCGCCACCACGACGATGAACATGAACGTCGTGGGGGAGAAGATCGTCGCCATCAGCAGCATCAGGAGCAGCGGGGGGATAGCGTAGATCGAGTCCACGATCCGCATCATCAGCGAGTCCGCCCACCGCCCGAAGAAGCCGGAGACGGCCCCCCAGGCCGCGCCGAACAGGCTCGAGAGCAGGGCGGCGCCGAGGCCGACCTCCAAGGAGACCTGGCCCCCCACCATCAGCCGGCCCAGGACGTCGTAGCCGACGTTTGTGGTGCCCAGCGGATGGGCGCTGCTCGGCGCCAGGTTGGCTGTGAGCAGCGCCGTGTGCACCTGTGTGGTGTGGTAGATGACCGGGCCGAGGTAGCAGAAGAGGACCATCAGCACGATCGTCACCAGGCCGACGATGGCCAGGCGGTTCTCGGCGAAGATCGAGACGAAGAGCCGGAGCATGCTCGCCGACGAGGTGACCTCGCCGCCTTCCGCCATCGCTGTCCCGGCGAGCGGTGCCTGGACGCGGGGAGCCTCGGCGACGGTGGTCGCGACAGGCCCGGTAGCCACGGCGCCGGGTGTCGGCCCCCGCTCGGTGTCAGACATAGCGCACCCGGGGGTCGATGGCGGCGTAGAGCAGGTCGGCGAGGAGGCTGCCGACCACGGTGGCGACGCCGACGACCACCGTCACCCCCATCATCAAGGGGTAATCCTGCTTCAGGGCGGCGTTCCAGAACAAGAGCCCCATGCCCGGATAGTTGAACACGGCCTCGATGACGATGGCTCCCGACAGCACGATCGGCAGTGTCAAGCCGATCAAGGTGATGATGGGGGTGACCGAGTTGGGCAGCAGGTGGCGGAAGATCACCCGGCCCGTCGAGATGCCTTTGGCCCGGGCGGTCCGCATGTAGTCCTGCACCAGGTTCTCGATCGCCGACGAGCGCATGAACCGGCTGAACTGGGCGAAGTTGACGAGAGCGAGGGTCACGACCGGGAGCACCAGGGCGCGGGGGTCGGTGAAGATCGCCCCCACCGTCGCCCCTTGCGGCGCCTCCGCCGGGAGCACGTGCAGGCCCACGGCGAAGGCCAGGATCAGGAGCATCCCGGCCCAGAAGTTGGGCATGGCGTAGCCGGCGAAGGCGAACGCGGTGACCGCATGATCGCCGAACTTGTTCCGCCGGACGGCCTGGTAGAGCCCGAGCGGCACCCCGACGACCAGCGAGAGCGCGTACGCGAGACCGACCAGCACCGCCGTCTTCGGCAGGTTGGTCTCCAAGAGCGAGAGCACCGTCTGGTTGTACTTGTACGAGTACCCGAGGTTGCCGTGCAGCAGGTGCCAGATGTAGAGGCCGTACTGCACGGGGATCGCCCGGTTGTACCCGTTGGCGACGTTGAAGTTGTGGATCTCCGCCTTGGTGGCCCGGGCGCCGAGCGCGGCGCGGGCCGGGCCGCCGGGGAGCAGGTGGATCAGCAGGAAGACGACCAGGGTCACGCCGATGACGACGATGAGGGCCTGGATGAGCCGGCGCACGATGTAGGCGAGCATCGTTTCCCACTGCCTCCTAGCGCACCGACCGTAGCCGGTGCCGCCGGCCGGGGTCGGCCACTGCCGAGCGGATCCGCTCGCTCGGCAGTGGGCCGGCCGACGACCTGCTGACGTGGGTGCCGATCACTTCGAGAAGTACCAGTCCTCGGGGTAGATCTGCAGGTACGGGTCCAGCGGCGTCACGCCGTGGAGGTTCCCCTTGTAGGCGACAACCCGGTAGGCCGGCTCGGGCATGTAGATCTGGATCTGCGCCTTGACCATGTAGTTCTCCCACTTCTTGAGCGAAGCGATCGGGTTGGCGCTGCTGTGGTTGGCGTTGATCATGGCGTCCATCTTCGGTGTGCAGTAGCTGCCGTAGTTCGACGTTGCGCCGCAGTAGAAGGTGTTACCGCCCGTCTCGACATAGGGCGTCCACCCGAGCGGCCACTCGCCCATCCACAGCTCCATGTCCCAACTGCACGTCTTTGCCTGGCCGGCGCACTGGGCCGCGAGGCTCGGCAGGTTCGCCTCGGGGACGAGCTTCACCTTCATGTTCGCCCCGACGCTGCCGAACTGCGAGACGATGTACTGGAGCAACGCGTACTGTGTGGTCGACGACTGGGTGCCGACGATGCGGAAGTCGAGCTTGGCCCCCTTCTTGATCCCCTTCCCGCACTGGGTCGGGCCCGTCCCTGGCTTTGTGCACGTCGACGTGCCGTTGGGCACGACGTGCCACCCGTGCTTGGTGAGGAGCTTCGTCGCCGCCGAGACGCTATAGGGGTACGGGTCCTTCTTGTCCAGCGCCGTCACGTTCGACCCGAGGCCGTTGGGGTTGGAGATCGGGCTCGGGGCGTAGGACGCATGCCCGTGGTAGATCTTCTGGATGATCGACTTGAAGTCGATCAGGTGGGTCAGCGCCTGTCGGACGTAGAGCTGCGAGAGGATCGGCGTGGCCGCGTCGTTCTTGGCGTAGTTCAGGATCAGGCCGCCGAACGCCGCCTGGGTCCAGTAGGCGATCTTGTAGCCCTCCGACTTGAGGTGGGGGATCACCTTCAGCGATGTGAAGGGGACGAACCCCACGCTGAGCTGTCCCGTCTCGAGCGCGTTGACCTCAGCCGTTGTGCTGGTGAAGGGGACCTCGGTGAACGAGGACAACTTCTGGGACTGCGGCCAGGGGTACTTGGGGTTGGGCGCCATCGACATCTGGCCGTTGGTGGAGTCGTACGTCTTCACTTGCCATGCGCCGTCCACCACCTTCCACAGCGGGTTGGTCGCCAGTGTCGACGCCTTCTTGGCCTCACCCTGCAGGAACTTGTAGACCGCCTTCGCACCCTTCGGTGTCATGTCGTAGTTGCCGATGGCACCGGTGGCCGACGTCTTGTCCCACGCATGCTGGGGGATCGGCGTGATCTGGGTGAGCTCGTTGCCCAGCAGCCAGTATGTGCTGTACTTCTTGTCGAAGACGATCTGGAA
>JAJYWG010000257.1 GCA_021791615.1 Actinomycetes bacterium | reverse complement strand
ACGGGGGCTTGGGCCAGGGCGTTTTGGTGGTGGCTTTCCGGAACGCCGGGCGTCGGCGGATGCCGTCTCTGTGAGCACGGCGGTGAGCCGGGCGACGGCTCCGGTGTATGCGTGCTCGGGCGGGGTGCCGTAGCCGACGACCAGTGCGGGCAGGTGGTCGGTAGTCATGGCGTAGGTGCCGAGCCCGGCGAGTGCCAGGCCGTGGTGGGCGGCGGCGGTGATGATCTCGTCCTCTTGGCGGCCGGAGGGCAGCTCGACGAGGGCGTGGAGGCCGGCGGCGATGCCGGTGACCCGCACTGCCTGGCGCCCCAGGGCGCCCACGAGGCGGTCCCGTCGTCTCCGGTAGGCCAAGCGGGAGCGGCGCAAGTGCCGGTCGTAGACGCCTGTGGTGATGAGCTCGGCCAGCGTGAGCTGGCCCAGGCTGGCGCTGTGGCCGTCGGCCAAGGCCTTGGCTGAGGTCACGTCGTCGACGAGGTGGGCGGGGACCACCAGCCAGGCCAGGCGCAGCGCAGGGGCGAGGCTCTTGCTGGCGGTGCCGGCATAGACCACGTGTTCGGGGGCAAGGGCTTGGAGGGCTCCGACTGGTTGACGGTCGTAGCGGAACTCCCCGTCGTAGTCGTCCTCGATGACCAGCCCTGAACGTTGCGTCGCCCACCGCAGCACGCCGCCACGACGCTCGGGCCCGAGGACGACCCCGAGGGGGAACTGGTGGGCCGGCGTCAGGACCACCCCGGCCACGTCGGCGAGCCCGTCTACCACCGCCCCGCCGTCGTCGACGGGCACGGCTTGGACCGCCAGCCCACTGGCAGCGGCTACCTGGCGGTGCTCGGCCAGGCCGTAGGACTCCATGGCGAGGGTCGTGGCCCCACGCGAGGCGAGCACCTTGCAGACCAAGCCCAAGCCCTGAGTGAACCCCGAGCACACCACGATCCGCTCCGGGTCGGCTCGCACCCCGCGCGCCCGGGACAGGTAACCGGCGAGGGCCTCGCGAAGCTCCGGCCGTCCCCGGGGGTCGCCGTAGCCGAGGGCTTCATCCGGCGCTGCTCCGAGCGCCTTGCGCATGGCGGCCAGCCACGCGACACGGGGGAAGGCGGACACATCAGGTGACCCGGGGCGCAGGTCGTAGCGGTACCGGTCGCGAACCGGGGCCGGGGCCGCGGTCGTCTCTGCGGCCGGTGCGCGATCGGCGACCCGGGTGGCCGAACCGGCGCGGGCCACCAGCCACCCTTCCGCCACCAGCTGGCCGTAGGCGTCGACCACCGTGTTGCGGGCCACGCCCAGGTCGGCGGCCAGGGAGCGAGACGACGGGAGTCGCAGCCCAGGCGCCAACCGCCCGCTGCGCACCGCGTCGCGCAGCGCCTCCTCCAGTCCGGCCCGCACCCGAGGGCCGGCCGCTTCCAAGTGAAGGTCGAGCCCAGAAGTGGCCCACGGATCAACCATGAGACCGGACCATAGCCATGAGCCAATCGAGTCGTAGGGTCGAGACCATGACCATCACAGGCACCCCGAGCCCGGTGCGGGCCCGCCTCGACTTCGAGCACCACGCCGCCGGCTTCTTGCGGGCCCTGGCCGCACTCGACAAGGCGGCCACCAAGGAGGCTGACCGGGTCGACCTCGACCCCAAGCTCCGAGAGCTGGTGCGAGCAAGAGCGTCCCAGCTCAACGGCTGCGCCTACTGCATCGACATGCACACCACAGATGCCCGGGCCATCGGCGAGACCGAACAACGCCTCTACGCCCTGGCCGCCTGGCGGGACACGCCGTTCTTCACCGACCAGGAGCGAGCGGCCCTGGACTTCACCGAGTCGGTCACCCTCAAGGCCACCGACCACGTCCCCGATGCCGCCTATGAAGCAGTCGCCGCCCGCTTCAGCCCCGACGAGATCGCCGCCCTGCTCGCCCTCATCGTCACCATCAACGCCTGGAACGCCATCGGCGTCGCCACCCACGCCTGGGTCCCGGGGAGCTACCAGCCGTGAACGGCGAGAACACATCCCCGGCGGGAGTGGCCGGCGCCTACTTCGACGCCTGGCAGAGCAACGACATCGAGCGGGTACGACCGCTCCTGCACGACGACGTCACCTTCGACGGCTCCCTGGGGTCCACCCGCGGCATCGACGAGACCCTCGCCGGTCTCGGCGGCATGTTCGCCATGACCGCCCACGTCGAGGTCGTACACCGCTGGGTCGACGGCCCCGACGTGATCACCTGGTTCGAGCTGCGCACCGACAACACCGGTCCCATGGCCGTGGTCAACTGGAGCCACGTCGAGACCGGTCGCATCACCTGGGTACGAGTCACCTTCGACCCCCGCCCGCTCCTCTCATGACCATCAGCGCCGACGAGCTGCGCCGACACCTCCTCGGCCTGCCCGGAGTCCAGGAGCGAGAAACCTGGGGGCATCCGACCTTCCGGGTCGCCGACAAGCTCATCGCTACCTTCGCGGGCCCGGCCACAGCCATCGTCAAGGCGGGTCGGGCCGACCAAGCCGCGCTTATCGCCGAAGAACCCGGGACCTTCGGCGTCGCCCCCCGAGCCGGCCGCCACGGGTGGCTCACCGTCGACCTGCGCAATGTGAGAGCCGACCACGTCGGGGAGCTTGTCGATGAAGCCTGGCAAGCCACCGCACCCACCAAGCTGCTCACCGACAGGACCAGCGGCGTCTCATGCACCCCCAACCAGCTGTTCCAGTTGACCAACCCTGACCGGGCAGGCTGGCGAGGCGCTGACCAGGAGCGCCGCGACGATGTCCGTATAGGCCGCCCGGTGAACGGGCTCAAGAGCAACAGCCGTTCCGTCCTGGTCGGATCCATATCTGAGTGACCTGGCCGGAGCGAGTATCGCAAGCGATTGCAGGAGCGAGCAGCGCTCCTCGGCCGACTGACTCCAGGCGCCGCCCAGATCAGAACATCCTGGTCTGGCGCCCCCGCCTTTCTCGCCCCGGTGCCGTCGGACGGGAGCATATCGACGGGCAGGGATCGGCTACACCTCACCCATAACGACGAGCATCTTGCTGTCGAAGTGGCACCCTGACCGCCGGGTCGTGGACAACGCGCTCAAGGCGCGTACGCTGGCCAGGAGTGGACGAGCGAGGTCGGGAACTCGTGTCGATCGGCGGAGATCTAGTTGCTGCGGTCGTCAGTGCGATCCCGGTCGCTGGCGGCCCGATAGCGGGGGTCATCGCTACAGCGGGCAATGTGGAACGTGATCGGGAGGTGGCTTTCATCCGGCATCTCGTTGAGAAGCCTGGCGATCGAGTCGACCGACTCGAGGCGGCGGCCACAGATCGAGAGCTCGCCGACCTCGTCGGCCACGGGGTCGAAGTGGCGGCGGCTTGCCGCTCCGACGACATTCTCGGGCTATGTGCCGGAGTCGTGGCCGATGGCCTCGACAACAGCGCCAGAGCGGAGCACCTGTCGCGTGCCGACCTCCTGCTCGACATCCTGGGTCAGCTTCATCCTGACCACATCGATGTCCTCGGAGGACCGCTGCTGTAGGGCCTCCCGAAATCGGGAGCGCACGCGACCCCATCAGTGGAACGGGGGTCCCTCCCGAGAGACTCCCGGACCTCCTCCCAGAGTTAGCTGGCATTGTCCCCCAGCTTTTGGCGTGGCTCACAGCGCTCGGCCTGGTCCGCAACGCCGGCGACCAGTCGGCAGGAACGAACATCCGGATCGGGCCACCGACGATCGGTCTCACGATCTTCGGTATCGAGCTCCTCCAGCACCTCGACAACCCCGCTTGACGCGCTCGTACGGGGGAAGATGTGCCCCAGAAGGTACAAGCGGCCCCGTCTGGCTAACCGACCCAGAGCGCCGGCTCCGAGAGCCCTGTTCGGCTTGGTCTCGACGGTGGAGCGGCGACCCGACCGTCTCAGCTACTGCTACCTGATGGCGGTCACGTAGTCGTTGGACCAGGGAGTGGAGCATCCTTGCTCGCGATCGCATCGACGACCTCGGCCTCGTTCTCGTCGGTCACGGTCAGTCGCTTCCCAGTGGCCCACTTGGTCGTAATTTCGTCAACGCCCGGGGGAGCATTCCAGACCGAGACGCCCGTCCGGCCCGGTCTCGGTCGATGAAGACCTGCCATTTGCCGACAAAGCTGAAGTCGCAGGCTGGCAACCCGGCCATCTCGACGCGCACCCAGGGCTCGTCGACAATCTCCGACGGCTTGGTCAGCAAGGGCTTCTTCGAGGTCATCGAGCCAATCCTCGCGCTGCGGCATGTCACTCGACCTCGAGCCGGACCGTCCGGCAGGATCTCTCCGGTGTTGGCAGATGCGTCCAGGGCTCCCCGGGCACGGAGCGCAACCGGCAACTGTCCCCGAAGGTCGGCGCACGCCGCCCCTGCTCGCGTTGCCTATCGCCGGTACCAGGTCAGTATTGGATACCGAGGGCGTAGCGGAGCGCTTGGTCGAGCCTGGTCCGGGTGTCGAGGTCGAGGTGGCCAACTGGTTCTGCGTCTAGGAGCGTGGTGGGAACGGTGATCAGGTTGTCGCAGCTGACGACGCTCTGATCGGGGAGGCCCTGGGCGGGCCCGATTTCGACCTCCGAACGGATACCACGGATCGTTCGGGTGATCGGCGCGCACGTGATCGCTGTGAGAACGGCGATCGCTGCGTCTCGGGTGAGCACACAGACGGGCCGCCGGCCGGCTGGTGGCCCTAGATCTGCCCAGATGATGTCGCCGCGCTCTACCACTCGGGCGTAGCGAGAGCCGCGAGCCGAGAAGCGGCGGCGACGATGGCGGGATCCTGGGGGATCCTCCGGTAGGCGTCCTGCAAGACCCGGTCTGCTTGGGCGTGCTCGGCGGCTTCAAGGACCGCCGCGGCGCCGCGTCGCAGTAGCTCCGAACGGCTAGTTCCTTGCTGATCGGCGAGCCGGTCGAGTCGGTTGATGAGGTCGTCGTCGAGCTGTACGAGCACTTCCTTCCGTCCCATAACCATATGGTACACCATATGGTTATGTCCGGGGGCGGAGGCGCGTCGGCCCGGCTTGGCTGGGTTTCTCACCACAAGGAGGAACTCTCATGACAGCCATCACCACGAACATTGAGCGGCCAGGTGCTGCAGGTCGCGCTGAAGTGGTAGGTGTTGCCGTGCCTGCGGTCCGAAGAAGAGTTCGCCTACCGCCAGGGCAGCGCAGCGGTAGTGGCGCTGACAGAGCGCTGGGGCGAGGCGGCAGCGGC
>JAJYWG010000277.1 GCA_021791615.1 Actinomycetes bacterium | reverse complement strand
CAGGGGGCGACGCAGCCGAGGGTTGGTGCGTGTGACAGCCCGGCGCTAACGGACCGGGGCCGAAGATGTCGACAGCTAGCCACCCTGGGAAACGACAGCCAGCCGCCCAGCAGCTGGCCTGACCGCGGTCCTGGTATCGGCTTTGGGGGCCCCCGTGATGACCCACATCGGTTCCCACGAAGGGACCAGCTGTGCTTGGAGATCCTGAGATCCGGGCGGCAGAGCGTGCACTCGGTGGGCGCTCTGCCTCTACGCTCGCATGCGTGGAGCGCCATGGCTGGGCCAAAGAATAGACGACACGCCTGCTCGGAGGAGACCGACGCCGGATGGCCCCCACACGGGCGATCGCTCGCTACGCCACGTCGTTTGTCACCCGCCGGGGATGGTGGCCTTCCAGGTACATATCGCATGCAGGTTGGTGACCTGTCCGTTGGGAGCGGTCAGGGTGACGGGTCCACTGGCTGCAGCCGGGCCAGGTCCTGATAGAGATGACTGCGTTGCGCCCGTTGCCGCTCTGGGTGGTCGGCAAGCGTTGCTGGGCGCGGTCGTAGCAGGACGAGCGGCGTGAGCCGTGGTGGCTCGTTGAGTGGCGGCGGTGGCCACAGCCGAGAGCGACAGACTGCCACCGGCAATGGCGAGAGCCACCCCGGCAATGATCAGGCCGCCGTGGGCAGCGTGGCGATGTTGCATCATGGTCATCCTTTCTGATGGTCGTTCAAGCTGGAGAGGAAGTGGAAGTGGTTGGTGGCGGGTCTACTTCAGATCGAAGAGGGGCCAAGACCGTGACGCTCTCTGGATGGTTGCCAATACCACTGGTCTGACAATGGCCCCCGGTGGTGCAGGTCAAGGTGATCTGGCCCGGCAGGGCTGGTTCAGACAGCGAGGCCGGTAGTCTCGGGTAGACGGCGATCACGCCCGATCCGGTGCTCATGTCGATAGTCAGCTCACTACGGGCGGAGGCGCCGCCTGATGCGACAGTGATCAGGGAATGCCCTTGTGCCGATCTCGTGGATCCTGTGAGGTGTAGCTGGTATTCGTGAGCTAGGAGCCGATAGAGGGCGCCGGTGAGGCGGGGCGTCAGCCCAATGGTTGGTCCGACAAGTAGGCGAGCCGTGCGATCAAATACTGCTGTAGGTCCGGCTGGGATGTGCTCAGGATTAGTACCTCGCAGGCCGGCCGCGATTATCCTCTCTAGACGATCTAGCTGCAATGGCAGATTAGAGACCTGCGCAACCGTCTCGTGCAGGTTGGGCTCGATGATCCGACGCCTGAATCGCGCCACGAATGCTTGACCCGCGGTAGACGCGTTCCAGGCTGCCTGGTCCGTAGCGGAGGAGAACGACAAAGGGCTCCGCGTGAGCAGCGCGTGTCCTGTGCCATCGTTGCCGACCCACAGCCGATCGAACTGCTGGTATTGCGCCGTCGCCACCCGAACTAGCTTCGTGGTCGACGGGCCAGGGGCATATATTGCCACCTCGTAGGTCGTCGTCGTCAGAATGAGGTGAGACTGACCAGGTGCGGTCACTGGGGCTGGATGCCTGACCGCCGCCATCGCGGCGTCTTCGAGTACGACGGTCGCCGAAGCGCCTGCGCGCGCTGGTGGCGAGCTGACAGCCCACGTAATGGAGCCGGCGATCACGCACAGGACCGCAGCGACCGCCAAGGCCATCGGGGAGGGAACGTGTCGCCGGGGTCGGAACCGAGCGGGTCGCCTGGAGTGCCGCATGCCAACCTGAGCGAGAACCCACCTGGCCTGCGCAGAGTCGCCCGTCGGAATGTTGAGCGAGCGAGCCGGATCGGCCTGGGTGATCAACCGTTCGAGATTCACTGAGCCTGCCCCTCGTTGGTTTCGGGAATCGTGACAGCCGACGCAGCGATATCTCTGAGCTCTCGCTCTAGCTGCCGCTTGACCTTGTGAAGCCGCTGCCCCACGGCGTTCGCCGAACAGCCCAGAACAAGTCCAACATCCCGGTGGCTCAAGCGCTCCCAGTAGACAAGGCGCAGAAGCTCCTGATCGGCGTCGCGCAGGCGACTGATCCCATCGAGCACCCAATCCGCGACCATCTCTTGCGACCCTGTTGTCGGTAGCGGCTCAGGCGAGTGAAGGCCGACCCGCACCAACAGGCGAAGCCGGCGGTAGCGCGATCGCCACCACCGGCTTACCAGATGCCTGGACACCCCGAAGAGCCAGGGCACGTCGTCGGGCGGCTCGGGTACCTGGTCCCTCCGCCGCCACGCGATGCCAAACACCTCCGCAACCACGTCGGAGACCTCGGCGTCGCCTGGGACGATCCGTCTTGCTACGTAGGTGTAGACAGCGGCATAGTTCCGCCGGACGAACGCCTCGAAGGCGTCGACAGTGTAATCCGCGCTCCGAACGCGAGGCTGACGTGCTCCCACGCCATCCTTCATCTCCGCATCACGTCGGAACCTTTGCGCTGGCAGGGCGGTCGGTGAACGTCAGGCTCGAGGCCGAGTCGATCCTCACTGTTGAGATCGACCACGATCGGAGGCTACGGGCTGCTTGTAACGACGGCGGTGCGGAGCCACAGGCAGGACGAATCGACGCAACTGCCGGCGGTCATCACGTCAGGCCGATGACGGATCCTTCCACGAGCAGACCCCGGTTCGTGTTGTGTGACCCAACCTCCTCCTGGGGCACCTGCGCGCACCCCGGTCCCCCGCCGGGCGGGTGAACCGGACGCGGCGCGGGCTGGATCTGGACAGCGGAGGTCGACACCGGGGAGCGGCTGGGTGGCGACAACGTTCAGGGTCGCCTCGATCAACCATCTCCGGGCAGTTGGCCGCCCGGCTGCGGGTGCTCCCCCCGACGGCACCAGGAGTGAGATGCTTGGGCCGAGGTTTAGCCATAGCAACAAGCATTGGTGCCGCCGGCCTGGCCGGACCCTGGCGTGGGATCGTCACGCGGCGGGGAAGGAGAGGGAGGATGCGGTTGACCGGGGTCCGGGCAGTGCCGGGGCTCGCGCTCGGCGCGATGGGTCGGTCCAGCCGGCGGTGGAACCACGACCAGCGCAGGTGCTGTGGCAGTAGACGCACGACGGCGTTGGGCTACGTAGCTGTCCTTGCAGTTGCGCTGTGTGCCTGTGGCACGAGCCCCTCGGCGCAGCGTGGCTCGCGACACGAGCGGACATCCACCGCCGCTTCCCCCACCGCCCCGGCCCCGGCCACATCGGCGCCGGCAGGTTCTTCCGGTGTGTCACCTACGGCGTCGACCTCGCCCACGTCGTCTGCTGGGGCCACATGGAGCGAACAGACGGTTCCCTCCGGCGTCGGATACCTCCAGAGCGTCACCTGTCCAACCGCTGCCGACTGCTATGCCGTCGGCGGCAAGGAGTACGGCTCGGGGCCGGGGTGGATCGTCGCCAGCTCCGACGGTGGGGACAACTGGCAGCTGCTCGACACGACCCCGGCCATGGGGTTGGCGGCCGTCACCTGCCCGAATGCGCAGACCTGCATAGCTGTGGGAGGGTCGCTGGCCGTGAGCGGGACGGTACCCGACGCGCTGGTCACCACCGACGGCGGCCATGTATGGTCCAAGGTGACGGTTCCAGCCCAGGTCGGCGGCCTCTCGGACATCGCCTGCATGTCGACCACGCGGTGCATCACCGTCGGCGGTGGATCCGCGATGGCGCTCACTACCGACGGCGGCAGGACCTGGACAACTGAGAACCTGCCGTCGGGCTTTGCCACAGTCGATTCGGTCACCTGCCCGACCAGCGCGTTCTGCCTGCTCGGCGGCTCTGGTCCGGGTCCCGGGGCCACCTCGCCGTCGATGGATTCGGTGACCCACAACGGCGGCGCAAGCTGGTCCGCCGCGGCCGTAGTCGGCGGCGCCTCGACATTGGGGCATGTCTCGTGCAGCAACGCCACGGATTGCGTCGGGATCATCGCCAGCGACGCCACCGACACCTACGGCACCGGCACACCGATCGTCACCACCGACGGCGCCAGCACCTGGCAGCCGGTGTCCACCACAGTCGGCGGATCGGTCAGCTGCGTGCAGCACTTCTGCGTGTCAGCCGGCGCCACATACCAAGCGGCCAGAGGCTTCCGGGCCGCTGCCTTCGTCTCGACTGACGGTGGCCTGCAGTGGACGCCGATGAGTGTCTCGGCCTCCCAGGGCCTCGAGGCCGTGACCTGCCACTCGTCCGCCGACTGCCTCGCCGTCGGCGGCAACTTCCCGGCCAACACAACCGCGATGATCTTGACCTACCGTTCCTGACCAGCTCCCGCGCGCAGCCCCAGACCAGCGGCTCGTCCGGAGAACCACGCATCGGCGACACCGCGCCGCCTTCGATGTCACCCGTCTCCGTCATGGGACCACCCGCAGCACCCCTTCCTCCTTTCGGGGGGTAGGTCACAGCCCGGTTCTAGGCTCGGGGTATGCCCCCTTCTCGCACTCGCCGTCGATTCGGCCGTATTCGCAGGCTCCCCTCGGGGCGCTACCAGGCCAGCTACATCGGCCCTGACGGCATCGTCCACAACGCCGACAAGACCTTTGCGACGAAGGCCATGGCGGAGCGCTGGCTGTCACTCACCGAGGCCGACATGGTGCGAGGCGAATGGTCTGCGCCGGAGCGCCGTGCCGAGACGGTTGGTGAGTGGGCGGAGCGGTGGCTGGAGCAGGGCCAGTGGAGGCCCACCACGGCTGCGGGGTACAAGTCGAAAGTCCGCACCTTGGTCTTGCCCCGCTGGAGCGCTACACCTATAGGTGAGGTGAGACGCGAGGACGTGCGAGCGTGGGCAACCGGGCTGGCCGACGACGGGTTCTCGTCGGCGTCGATTCGCCACGCCGCCGGCACACTCGGCCGGATTCTCGACATGGCCGTAGAGTCCGGTGCGCTGGTAGTCAATCCATGCGCTCGACTACGGCTACGCACACCTCGCCAGAGCGAGATTACGCCCCTTACCGTGGACGAGGTGGAGGCCCTGGCCTCTGCCATCGAACGCCCCGAGTTCCCCCACGCAGGCCATGGAGCCGGTTACTCCACTTCTCAGCTTCGTCGACCCGATCTAGCCCTGTGGGTACGTCTTGCTGCTTACTGCGGGCTCCGAGCTGGTGAGCTCGGTGCGCTCCGGCGCGGACGTATCGACCTGGACGGCCGGACGCTCCGGGTCGAGGAGTCCCTAGCCGACTCGGTGGGGACCCTCAGCTTCGGGCCGCCGAAGTCGGGCAAGGCGCGCTCCGTGCCCCTCCCGGCTACCCTGATCC
>JAJYWG010000439.1:2473-5246 GCA_021791615.1 Actinomycetes bacterium | reverse complement strand
CCTCTTCCTCGACGACCGGTACTACTGCTTCGGCTGTGGCGCGAGAGGCGACGTCGTGCAGTGGGCACGGGACTCAGAAGGCCTGAGCGTGGCGGGTGCAATTGCGGCGCTCGACAGCCGCCGGCCGCTCCGCAACGCCTGGGAGGGGCAAATGCTCGAGCCGGCGGTGCATAGGGCACCGCTCGGGGGCAACGAGGCCCCCGACCCGGAGCGCTCGGAGGTCGGGCGTCTCTTGGGAGCCTTGGCCGCGGCATGGGGTTTCTATTCCTCCGATAGCCGTCACCACCTCGGCCGGCGGTACCTCGCCGGCAGGGGGATAGACATCGACGTTCTCGAGGCCGTGACGGGCAGGGCCGAAGTCGGCCACACCGCGGGAGGCCGTGACGTCTTGGTGCGAGTGCTACAGACGCGGGGCTTCAGTCCCGACGAAATAGTCGACGCCGGCTTGGTGCGCCGGCGCGAGAGGGGGACGGAACTGGTCGACGTCTACCGCGATCGCGTGCTCTTCCCCGTCCGTGACGAAGCCGGGCGCGTTAGAGGCTTGCTCGGCCGCAACGTGGGTGACCCGCGCTGGCCCAAGTACCTGAACCCCGCCCGCAGCGCTGTTTACGACAAGTCCCTCCACCTCTACCAACCCCTGCCCGCGCCGGTGCACCCAAGTGGCCACGTGGTGGTGGTCGAGGGCGCCGTTGACGCCCTTGCTGTGGCGACGGCCGCCGTCCTCGTTGGTGCGGGCGCCTACCTGTGCCCGGTTACCCAGGCGGGCCGTGAGCTTTCGGCCCACCAGGTAGCCACCGTGCTGGATCTCCACCCCGGCCGCCCGGTGGTCGCCTTGGACGGCGACGCCGCAGGGCGCGAAGGGGCGCAGAGGATGGAACGAGCCTTTATTACTGCCGGGAGGTCACCACTTCGCGTGGACCTGCCCGAGGGAGAAGACCCAGCGTCCTGGTTAGCATCTCGAGGGACCGTCGGCCTCATGGACATCATCCGCGCAAAGCCGGGCCGGGTGCAGGGGCCGTTGCCAGCCACTGCCTTTGCACCAGCTGCTGCTTGGGACGTGGCCATATGAGACGGCCGGCCGTTGCTGTTGCCCGTGCAGCTGCGCCAGGACCCGCCTTTCATGCGGCGCATGTCCCTGTGGCCGAGCCCCTGGCCCTTGGCGTGGAGGAGGCAAGCCCTTCGGGACTCCCCATGCGCCCGTGTGGTGCCGGTCAGCCTCGCTCCCCTAAGTCCGTTCCGGTAACAAGAACCGAGGAGGACAAAGTGCGTGTTATTGACGCTGCGGGTCTCGGGTACCCCCGCCTGTCCGTAGCCATGTTCCCAGAGGTTCGCGAGGTTCTGTTGTGATGTCCAAGGCGCGGGCCGATGACGACCAACTTGGTTCTGGGGCACGTGAGCCGGCACTGCTCGACTACGATGGCGCAGCTCGCTACCTGTGCACCACGCCTCGCCACGTTCGTGAGCTCTGGGCGAAGCGGTACCTGGCCGCCATAAAGGTCGGCCGCTGCGTCCGCTTCGCGAGGACAGACCTGGACGCATTCATCGCGGCCAACCGTGTTGAATCGCTGCGTTGAGGAGCAAGGTTAGGAACGCTCCGACCACTGTCAACACCGTGAAGACCGGCTGACCGACCACCCCGCCCTCCTCTGTCCTTGCGCCGATATGTGGACGCCGCACGCGAGGCAGATCGTGGCTTCGGTACCCGCGGGCACCCAGTGCTGTCGCCAGAGTCAGTGTGGTGGCTTCGGCGCGGCGGCCGGACCAGCCCGGTCATTGGCGCCATGGCCCTGGCCAGAGGACCCAGACCGCCTGGCGTCGCCGCCCGAAGAGCCCATGCTGGAGTACCGGACCGGTACGATGGGCTCGTGACGAACCTGGCTACTGGCGACCGTTGCGCCACCCGGGACGAAGTTCTTGGCGCCCGTGAAGCTCTCCGCCAGCTCGCAGAACGCCACGGGCTCCCCCGGCCGAGGGTGGACGCCATCGGGACTGTGGTCGTCCACACTGACGACCCCGGTTACGGGCAGCTCAGGCGCTACGCGATTGCCGCTGCAAGGATGGTCGGGGTCTGGGTGAACGTCATCACCGACGACTCCGGGGCGGCACAGGTCGACACCGAAGTTCTGTGAGCGCCACCCTGGCCGAACTGGCCCGGGCCCTCGACCAGATCGCTGAGCTCGTGGCCGCCGGCAGGGAGGCCTTCGATACCGACCCACGCCAACGTTGGTCGATCGAACGGCTTTGGATCTACGCCGGCAACCTCGCCGAAGCACACTGCCGGGAGCACGGCTTGGAGGACGGTGTAGAACCGTGGGCCGAGCTCATCGGCGTCCGGCACGTCTACGCCCACTACACGCCCGACCAGATCGTACCCGACCGCGTCTGGAACGATTCGGCCGAAGGGGTCGGGCGACTTCAGCGTGTTGTGAACGCTCAGGCCTGACCGCCGCTCGCCACGTCGGCCCGCTCTGGCTCCACTTGGCTCACGATGCGATCGTACCTTTTTGGCGTGTACGATTTCGTGCCAGATGCGTGCCAGAACGAGTTGGCAAATGCTGTCCTGGGCTGGCATGAGCTGGCGCCATTTGGGCAGTTCAGCGGCACTATTCTCATTGGGGCGCTGGTCAGGAAATGTGCCCAAATCCCTCTTTCAAGGCGGCGGCACGGGTTCGAATCCCGTTGGGGGTGCTCTCAAAGTTCCTTGTCAGGGGCTTAGGCTGGGTGGCGACGTAAGGTCCTACTGACCTGCGCGGCGTTCTATCGCGTTTTTATC
>JAJYWG010000439.1:0-2463 GCA_021791615.1 Actinomycetes bacterium | reverse complement strand
GGGTGCCCGGTGGGCGGCCTTTAGTGCCGGTGCGGCGAGCACAGATCTCCCTTTCCGCACATCGACCGACTGATATCTCGGCAATTACGCAGCGGTAGTTTGTGCCGGCCAGAGGGTCACCGTGTGCCCGGCTTCCGGGGAGGTTCTCCCGGTGAGCGCCCAGCTCCGGCCTTAGGGCGATGACCTGTCGGCGGCGCCTGAGGATCCCATCCCTCGGTACGCTCGGTGATCCGGAGTGAGAGCGTCTCTAGCTCACTGAGAAGGTCGCGGATCCGCCTCGCCTGCTCGAACCAAGAGCGGTAGCGATCGAACTGGTCGTCGGAGAGGTAGCGCCCCGCGGTCCTGCCATCGATCTTTCGCGTCCAGTGGTGGTAGGGGCCGTGCAGCACCGGGGGGTCGGACTTGCATCGGCAGTTGGGCTTGCCGCAACGAGTGCGTTCGTCGCCGATGCTGCCCGGCAGGCAGAACCCCACTTCTGAGAGCGCCTTTGCTATCCGACGGCGCTCGGCATCCTCGGCGGGCAGTGGTCGTGGTGCTTCGTTCATGGTGGCATCCTTGACGTTTGTCTCCTAGGGTATATGCTACTAGGAGTTGAGTCAAGAGGAGGCTCGATGGGCAAGCTCGTCGACTTGGACCAGACCTCGCTCGAACAGCGCCGGATCGGGGCGCTGCCGATCGTGAACCGCTTCCTCGCCCGGCTTCGCTTTGGAGAGCTCCTCGACAACTACGTTCCGGTGGACCCCCGTGCGACGCTTCCGCCCTCCGCCTCCCTACTCGTGCTGGTGGCAAACCTCGTCATCGAGCGTGCGCCTGCCTACAAGATCACCGAGTGGGCTGCCGGCCGTCCCGATTCGCTGCTCGGGCTTGGTCATGGCGAGGCGGAAGCGCTCAACGACGACCGGATCGGACGGGCGCTCGACGCGCTCTTCGAGGCCGACCGAGCCTCGATGCTCACGAAGCTCATGTGCCAGACGATCGAGACGTTCGAGATCTCACTCGACGAGCTGCATAACGACGCGACGACGCTCTCGATGCAGGGCGAGTACTCCTCTCCGACCGGGGACTCACCGACAGCGCCGCGGGTCCGCTTCGGCCACGCGAAGGAGCGCCCGGACCTCGCCCAGCTGATCTACCTGCTCACGGTGTCCGCCGACGGCTACGTGCCAATCACCTACCGGCTCGCGGACGGCAACACGCCAGAGGACCCGACACACATCCCGACCTGGAAGTCCTGCTGTCTGCTCGCGGGCAGATCCGACTTCCTCTACGTGAGCGACGCGAAGCTCTGCAACCGCGAGGCGATGGGCCATATCGACTCCAAAGGTGGGCGGTTCCTCACCGTCATGCCGAACTCCCGCGCCGAGGTGGGAGAGTTCCGCCGCTTCATCGCGAAGAACACTCTGACCTGGACCGAGGTACTGCGCCGGCCGGGAAGGAGGAAGGACGACCCCGACGAGGTGTTCTTCGCGACCCCCGCGCCATCGCCGTCGGTCGAGGGCTACCGGATCGTGTGGATCCGCTCGTCGGAGAAGGAGGTCTTCGACGCAGAAGCGCGGCGGCGCGCGATAGAAGATGCTCGCGTCGCGCTGCGTGAGCTCGACGAGAAGCTCAAAGCGCCACGTTGCCGCCTGAAGCATGAGACGTCGGTGAAGGCCGCGGCCGAAGCTGTTATCGAGCAGGCGAGAGCCTCACGCTGGGTAAGCGCGACGGTTACGACCAAGACCATCGTGCACCACAAGCAGCAACGACGCGGTCGCCCCGGTCCGAACACCGCCTACGTGCGCATCGAGGAGCAGCACTACTCGGTTGCCGCGGTGATTGCCGACGACATCGTCCGCGACGACGCCTGCTTCGATGGCTGCTGGCCGATGATGACCAACGACACGGTGATGACCCACGCAGAGCTGCTCGCCGCGATGAAGAGACAGCCAGGAGTCGAGAACCGCCACCACGTGCTGAAGGGGGTCATCGACTTCGTCCCGGTGTACCTCAAGTCCAACCAGCGTATCGATGCGTTCGCGTTCCTCGGCTACGTCGCCGTCCTCGTGCACGCACTGATCGAACGCGAGCTGCGCAGCGCGATGCGTGATGCCGGTGTTGCCGAGCTGGCGCTCTATCCGGAGGGCCGTGCGTGCAAGGGGCCAACCGCAGCCCGGGTCATCGAGATCTTCGAACCGCTCTGCGCCCACGAGCTGACGGAGAACGGCAAGGTCCTCAAGCGCTACGACCCGGAGCTCTCGAAGCTTCATCACCAGATCCTCGACCTGCTCGATGTGCCGGGAACTGCCTATCAGGCGACTCGGACCACACCGTTGTAATTAGGGAGATATCCATCGGTCGATGTGCGGAAAGGGAGACAGATTGATCGTGGGTGCTGATTACCGCCATGAGCGGGCACCTTATGTGGTGGGCGGTCCTGCCTGGGCGGTAGAGCCCTACTCGCATCACCGAGCGGGCAGCGAT
>JAJYWG010000125.1 GCA_021791615.1 Actinomycetes bacterium | reverse complement strand
CGAGAACCTGGTCGACGCGCGCCAGGAACGTGGCACCGAACCGGTTGAGCCGTATCCTCCGGCCCTCGCGGTCGAAGAGCGGGACGTTCAGCTCGCTCTCCAGACGGGCGATCGAACGGCTGAGCGCGGGCTGGGCGACGTGCAGCTCAGCGGCCGCCCGGCTCACGTGCTCGTGATGGGCCACAGCTTGGAAGTAGCGCAACTGGAGGAGGTCCACGACACGAAGCTTATATCGCTTCGTACATAAGTATATGCCAGTATTGGTCTTGGACATCATAAGACGCCGCTCGTATCGTCAGGCCTATGGAGTCCGAAAGCCGCCAGGGCCGCTACGCCTCCCCGACCCTGCTGGTCGCGTTGCTCTTCTTCCTCGCGGTGATGTCTACGGCGGTAGCGAGCCTCGGGACGCCGCTGCTGCCCACCATCGAGAAGGTCGAACACGTGTCGCTCTCGGCCTCGCAGTGGGGGCTTACGATCACCTTGCTGGTCGGGGCAGTGGTCACCCCGGTTATGGGCCGCCTCGGTGACGGGAGCCTGCGCCGGGTCACCACCATCGGCTCCGTTGCCCTCATGCTTGCCGGCTGCCTTCTCTCTGCGCTGCCGATCGGCTTCGTGGCGTTCCTTATCGGACGTGCGCTCCAAGGGGTCGGGTTCGGCCTGGTCCCGCTTGCCACGGCGATCGCCCGCGACGACCTGCCCGTCGAGCGCCGTCGCGAGACCATCGTGGTGATCGGGATCATGACCGCCGCCGGGGTCGGTGTGGGCTACCCGCTCGTTGGTCTCCTGGCTCAGTACCTGGGCCTCTACGCCCCGTTCTGGTTGGCTGCAGCCCTGAGCGCGGTAGCTCTCGTTGGCGCCGTCGCGGTCCTGCCGGAGAGCCCGCAGCGCACGAGCCGCGTCCATGTCGGTGCCGCAGTCTTGGTCGGGCTCGGGCTGGGCGGGCTGATCCTCGTGCTCGCGGAAGGCCAGATCTGGGGATGGGCCTCGGCGGCCACGCTTTCTAGCGCCGTGGTGTCCGTGGCGCTTCTCGCCGCCTGGGTCGCCGTCGAGTTGCGAGTCCGCCACCCGTTGATCAACCTGCGCCTGTTGAAGGTTCGCCCGGTGCTGGCGGCCAACGTCACCGCTTTTCTGGTCGCGCTCGGCTTCTACCCGATCATGTCGCTTGTCGTGCGCTTCGTCGAGACGCCCGAGCGCGTCGGTTACGGCTTCGGAGCCCCGGTCTTGGTGGCGGGGCTGATGCTCACGCCGTTCTCCCTCGCGAGCTTCGCGGCGAGCAAGGCTGCGGCGAGGTTCGCCCGTCGCACCTCCTCCGAGGCGGTGGTGGCCGCTGGCTGCGTCGTGCTGATCGCCTCGATGGTGTTGTTCCTCCTCGCCCGAGGCGCCTACTGGGAGATCATCCTCACCATGGCTCTCGACGGCTTCGGCGTCGGATGCGTCTACGGCGTGAACCCACTCCAGATCACCGGAGGGGTACCCTCCGATGAGACCGGTAGTGCCATCAGCTTCTACCAGGTCGTGCGCACGGTCGCCTACTCGATCGCGAGTGCCTTTAGCGCTACGGTGCTCACGCTCTACATCCCGCGAGGTCGGCTCTTCCCGACCGCCACCGGGTACAGTGCCGCGGCATTTGTCAGCAGCCTCGTCCTCGTCGTTGCGCTAATCGCCAGCGCGTGCTTCGTTGCTTGGCCACGCTGGCGTCGCCACGCGCACCGAGTTCCAGCGAGTGTTGGACAGGAGGGCTGATGCCGCCGGTTGAGCGTCCAGACGAGCCGAGTCCACGCCACCGAGTCACTCGCCAGATCCAAGTCCGCCGACATCTGACGAGGTTCCGCTGTAGCTCTGGCCAGCGCCGAACCACCGGCGCGGCCTATCGCCGACGGGCGCTGGCCCGCCTGGCACCTCGGACCGGTTCTCGTCTCCTAGCTCGTGGCGGTACCCGACGCCGTCTCGGACGCCGTGGCGGCCGGGATCGGGATTGCGGGGCTGGCCGCCTGGTGCAGCCTGGCCGCGGCCCGGCTCCACGAAGGAGAGCGGGTGCTCGTGCTCGGGGCGACCGGGGCTGTCGGCCGCCTGGCCGTCCAGGCGGCACGCCTGCTCGGGGCCACGCGTGTCGTCGCCGCCGGCCGGGACGCCGCAGCACTCCCAAGCAGCGCCGATCTCGGCGCGCATGCAGCCGTGGTGCTCGACGACCGGGACGCGGCGGCGCTTGCCGAGGCGATCGTGGAGGCAGCCGAGGGTCACCTCGACGTCATCATTGACCCGCTATGGGGCGAGGCGGCGCTTGCCGGCGCGATGGCGGCGGCCCCCGGGGCGCGCCTCGTAAACCTTGGCGACTCCGCTGGTACGACCATGAGCCTGCCCTCGGCGCTGTTGCGCTCCCGGCACATGGAGATCCTCGGTTACACGAACATGGCGCTGCCCGAAGCCGAGCAGCGATCTGCGATCGAGTCCCTCCTCCACCACGCGAGCGAAGGCCGGCTGCGCCTGGACCACGACGTGGTGGCTCTCGAGGAGGTAAGTGGGGCCTGGGCACGCCAGGCCGGCTTCCCGCACGCGAAGGTGCTCCTCCAGGTGAAGAGCGTGTGATCGTGTTGCCTGCCGTCACCAAGACCATACAACTCGGCGACCGCGGTGACTTGCGATAGCTTTACTGACCTGTCAGTATAAGAACGTGAGTCCATCTGATGTCACCCACGCGCGGCTGCTCGACACCGCCACCGAGCTGTTCTACGCGGAGGGCATCACTGCGACGGGGGTGGACAAGGTCGTGGCCCGCGCAGGGGTGTCCAAGCCGACGCTCTACGCGCACTTCCGCTCCAAGGACGAGCTCGTTGCCGCGGTGCTCGAACGGCGTCACGGCGAGCGGGTGGCGACGCTCGACGCGTGGGTGCGGGCACACGCGGAGAGTCCGCGTGAGCGGCTCCTCGCCGTCTTCGACTGGCTGGCGATCTGGCTCGCAAGTAGGGAGGGGGAACGGGGATGCGCGTTCGTGAACGCCGCCGCTGAGGTAGCCGGCCCAGGCCACCCGGCTCGGGAGGTGGCCCGCCGCCACAAGCGCTGGATGCGCGAGTACCTGGCTGGGCTTGCTGCCGAAGCCGGGTTCTCGGATCCGAACCGCCTGGGTTCGGATCTGATGCTCCTCGTCGACGGAGCGAACGCCCGAGTGACTGTCGATGGCGACCTCGCTGCAGCGACGGACGCGCGCCGCCTGGCTGCGATGATCCTCGACGCGTACCGAGGGCAGCGAGCATGAGCACATCCAGCCCAACGATTCGGCGATCATCGCCGCTCAGGAATGCGCGGCTTCCCCCTGGCGTCAAGACCGCTCTCGGCTTGGCGCTCGGGCCTGCGGTCGCGATTGGTCTGGCCCGCTTCGCCTATGCCTTGTTGCTTCCCTCGATGCGTGCCGATCTGCACTGGTCGTTTGCCACCGCGGGTGCGATGAACACCGCGAACGCCCTCGGGTACCTTGCCGGGGCGCTCCTGGCAGCGGTCGTCGCTCGTCGTTACGGGACCCGGCGGGTCTTCGTCGCCAGCCTCGGGGTCACCGTGCTGGCACTTCTCGCCACGGGCGCTACTGGCAACACGATAGTCCTGGTCGCCTTGCGCGCCGTCGCCGGGGCCTCTGGCGCGGTCACCTTCATCGCCGGTGCCGGGCTCGTCGCCGCGGCCACTTCGGCGATCTCCCCCCGTCAGGCAGCCACGCTGCTCGGCGTCTACTTCGCCGGGGGCGGGGCGGGGATCGTCGTGTCGGGTCTCGCGATCCCATACCTTCTTGCCGCCACGAGCCTCACAGACGGCTGGCGATGGGGATGGGTCCTGCTCGCGGGGATCGGCGCCGTGGCCCTTGCCGTCGCGACCCCTGTCGCTCTGGCCAGCGCCGAGCCACCGGCTCCGCCTGTCGCCGACAGGCGCTGGCCGGCCCGGCACCTCGGACCGGTCCTCGTCTCCTACGGCCTGTTCGGGGCGGGCTATATCGCCTACATGACCTTCATCGTCGCATTCCTGAAAGGCCACGGCACGGGTCCTGGGGGGATCACCGCCTTCTGGGTCGTGCTCGGCGCGGCCTCGATCGCCGGTGCCTTCGCCTGGGCGCGGCCGATCGCCAGGCTGCGTGCGGGGCGCGGGCCCGCCATGGTGCTGGCCGTGCTCGGCGCCGGGGCGCTGCTGCCGCTCGTGTCCCGATCACCGGAGGCCACCATGGGATCGGCGCTGCTGTTCGGGGGGTCGTTCCTGTCGGTTGTCACCGCGGTCACCGCAGTTGCCCGCCGCTCGCTCCAGCCGCACCACTGGACCCCGGCGGTCGCCGGGCTGACGGTCGCTTTCGCTGTGGGCCAGTGCCTTGGCCCCGTACTCGCCGGTGTGCTCTCTGACGGGCCCGCGGGCTTGATGGTCGGGCTCGCCCTGTCGGTCGGAGTGCTCCTTGCCGGGGCGGTTGTCGCCCTCACCCAGGGACACTGCGAGACGCCCCGCCACTCCGTAGCTGCCACAGCGGACCCGCCGACGGCGGCCTGAGGAGGGCACCGTGTGGTATCTCGATGACGTTGCCCCGGACAGGTCTACGAGACCGGGTCGCACATCGTGAGCGCCGAAGGGATCGCCGGCTTCACCACTGAGTGGGCCGACCCTCAGTGTTTCCAGATCGACTTCACGCAGGCCGACCAGTCCCCCATACGGCGGTCTGGTCCCAGGTGGCTGGACCGAGCATCTCCTGGCGCGCATCTGGAACGAGGCCGATCACGCGACGCCGGGCGCCGAAGCCGCGGTCAGTTGTCACGTGAGAGGGCCTGCGCCGAACTTGGCGCGGTTGCGCTTGCGCAGCGTCGGTGGGACGCGGTTGACCAGCTGGTCGAGGGTGACGGCGCGCAGCGACTCCCGCCAGGCTTGGTGGGCTCGAACCATGACCGAAGCGATCGCGCAGGGCCGGGCGCACTCCTCGGGCCGCGCCGCGCCGGTGCCTTGGCGGCGGATCTCCTGGCAGACGAACGGGCTGGCTGGCCCTTCGATGGCGTCGAGGACGTCGAGGACGGTGATCTCGCCTGCGGGTCGAGCCAAGCGAAACCCGCCGCTCGGTCCTGGCGTCGCGTGCAGCAGCCCGGCCCGAGTCAGTGCCTGGAGGTGCTTGGCGAGGTAGGCCTCCGGCAGCCCGTAGTGCTCGGCGAGCACGCGGCGCGGCAGCGGCACCCCCGCCGGTGCCTCGGCCAGCAGGAGCGCGCAGTGCAGCCCCCACTCCACCCCCTCGGACAGCTTCACGCCGCCAGACTACCGTCTCTAACGTGGATGTATAGTATCC
>JAJYWG010000428.1 GCA_021791615.1 Actinomycetes bacterium | reverse complement strand
ACGCCCCGCTCAGCCCGCCGCCTCTCGACGACGAACCGGGGCCTGCTACCGGGCTCTCCGGCGTTTACCCGGACGGGACTCTCACCCGCTGGGCTGATCCAGTTTTCAGGACGCACCATCAACTGATGGTACGCGGGGATGTACTCCACCTCGTCGATGCGATGCCCGTAGCGATCGTGGGTGTTGAGCACCGGCGGGTATAGGTTCGCCAGTCGACCCAGCTCTATCACCTCGGGATCGCCTGCCAGCGCTCCCAGCTCGCGAACCTCCGCTTCGGCCCAGCCTGCGCCCTCACGCTGCAGCGCTTCGCGCAAGGCGGCATCGTCAGCGGTGTTGAGCTCGATAGGCGGGACCTGGTTCAGAACCTCATGCGTGGCAGGCACGACCCTCCTCCATAAGCCAGCGGGAACACCCGGAAAAGGCAATCATTGCATATTGCCTGCGATTGTGCAATCTCTGTAATGCACTTGTGCAATGCCAGACTCGGGCAGAATGGCCCGGTGCCCGCTTCGATCCGGCTTCCCGACGGCACCCGGCTGCGCCCGCTGACGGCGCGTTCGGTTGTGCTGAGCACACTGCTCGGCAAGAAGGGCGGCTCAGCCACCCCCTACGAGCTCGTGCTCGTGGGAAGGGAGCTCGGCATTACCGAAACCGCTCTTCGCGCGTCACTGTCGCGCATGCTCGAAGCGGGCGACGTCGTCCGAGCCGACGGCCGCTACCGGCTCGCCGCTCGCCTGGTCGAGCGCCAGCAACGCCAAGACGAAGCGGCCGCGCCGCCTGCACGGGAGTGGGACGGAACCTGGCACATCGCCATCGTCACCGCTTCGGGGCGGCCATCTGCCGAGCGCGCCGAGCTACGTGCGACGCTGCGCGGATCCCGTCTCGCCGAACTGCGTGAAGGCGTCTGGATGCGACCCGGCAACCTCGCGGCTGGCCTGACGCCGCGCCCTGAGATCGACCTCTTCAGCGGTGCCAAGCCGCACATGGACGACCGCGAGCTCGCCGGCCAGCTGTGGGACCTGCCTGGCTGGGCGGAGACAGCGCGACACCTCCTCGAAGGTTTTCACGACGCGGCCACGAACGCGGCGCGCTTCACCATCGTCGCCGCGATCGTCCGGCACCTCCTAGTCGACCCGGTGCTCCCGAGCACGCTCCTCCCTGCTACGTACCCCGCAGACGAGCTGCGCCGCGTCTACGCCGACTTCCGCGGCGAGATGCTCGAGCTCGGCTCCCGGATGGCTGGCTAGCGTTGTTCCGCCGGGAACTGCTCGAGCTCGGCTCCCGGATGGCTGGCTAGCGTTGTTCCGCCGGGAACTGCTCGAGCTCGCCTCCCGGATGGCTGGCTAGCGTTGCCAGCCTGAGGCGCCACAACCCGAGAGGACGGCCCACCTTGCCAGAAGCAATCCGTGTCGAAACCCAGGGCGCAGTGAGAAGCCTGGTCCTGTGCCGGCCGGCTGAGCTCAACACGATCACCCCAGACCTGCGGGACCAGCTCGACGACGCCCTCGAAGCCGCGGACCGGGACCCGAGCGTCAAAGTGGTGGTGCTGAGGGCCGAAGGACGGGCGTTTTGTGCCGGCTTCGGCCTGGACTGGTCGACACTCGCCCAGGCGACCCTCGAAGGTGCCGGCAGCGGGCGAGCTTGGGACAGCGTTGCCGACGTGCAGATGATCGGCACGTTCGCCAGGACTTTCGCCAAGCTCCACTCGATCTCCAAGCCCACACTCGCGGCGGTCCAGGGCTGGTGCGTGGCTGGAGGCACCGACATGGTGCTCAACGCTGATCTCATCATCGCGGGAGAATCCGCCCGGTTCGGCTATCCACCTGCCCGAGTCTGGGGCGTGCCCGAAGCCCCGTGGGTCTGGGTCGCAAGACTGGGCCTGGAGAGAGCCAAGCGCTATCTCTTCACCGGCGACGAGTTGACGGCATCCGAGGCTGCCGCTGCCGGGATGATCCTCGAATGTGTGCCTGACGCCGAGCTGGCCGGGAAGGCCGACGCGCTGGCGCAACGGATCGCGCTCCTGCCGTTGAACCAGCTTCAGATGATGAAGTGGATGCTGAACGACGTGGCCCGCCACCAGTACCAACCGGACACCAGCCGACTCCTGGGCCTCATCTTCGACGGGGTGGCCCGCCATACCCAAGAGGGGCTCGACTTCGTATCACGAGCCCAGCAGGTCGGATGGCGGGACGCGGTACGCGAGCGTGACCGCCCGTTCGGCGACTATGGGGAACGCCACTGAAGCACCTGGGCATGCTCGCCACTGCGGCCTCCGTGCGCCGCAGCGGCGTCACGGCACGGAGCGCCGACTCGCCGGGCGGCTGAACCGCCGGGGCAAAGGCATCATCGGTGGTGCATGGCCTAGACTGGTCGACGCGCGCGGGCGTAGCTCAATGGTAGAGCTCCAGCCTTCCAAGCTGGTGGTGCGGGTTCGATTCCCGTCGCCCGCTCCCGAAAATTCGCTGCTGTCGTCGCCGGCCAGTGCCGTAGCAACACGCTGGCTGTTGTGTTGTCGTTATTCGAACCCGAGTGAACTCCATGGCCGTCTGCTCGCCCTCGTCTCGGGAGACGGCTTGACTCGGGACCAAATATGATATCATAATGCAAGCATGGCAAACGTGCTCGTTCGTGATCTCCCAGCCGATGTCCACGCTGCGCTTCAGCGGCGGGCTGAGCGGCGCGGCCAGTCTCTCCAGCAGTATCTCACGGCCGAGCTGAAGCGTCTGGCAGAGAAGCCGAGTCTCGACGAAGTGCTCGATCGCATCGAGCGACACAGCGGTGGACGTGTCGGGCTCGCGCAAGCCGCCGTGGACCTCGCAGAGGAGCGGGCGAACCGTTGATGGTCATCGACGCGTCCGTGCTCGCGAACGTGGTGGGAGACGACGGTGTCGACGGCCGACGAGCCCGTGGCGAGGTACGAATCGCCGGAGACGTCGCCGCTCCCGACCTGGTCGACGTGGAGACCGTCGCGGTCCTGCGCAAGCGATGGTTGGCCGGCACCATTTCCGACCGGCGGTTCGCCGCAGCGATCGCTGACCTCGAGGAACTGAGCCTGGACCGCTACCCGACCCTGCCGTTCATGCGCCGTGCCTACGACTTGCGTACGAACGTCACGGCGTACGACGCGGCATATGTCGGCCTTGCCGAAGGCCTGGGATGCGAGTTGCTGACGGCTGACCGCCGGCTGGCTGGCGCGCCCGGGTTGATGTGCGTCGTGCGAGTGTTGTAGGCGCACCTCGCGACCGTCCGGTGCACTCGCCATGCACTCCGGAGTTGAATGCGACCGGGAGAGCCCGTCCGGTTCGATTCCCGTTGTCTCTTGCCTTGCGCTGATGCCCTGACCGGCAGCTCCAGCACAAAATTGCGATAGCAGTCGATGGGAAGCGAACCGAGTGCCCGATGGCCCCCGAGTGCCGGTATCCAAGCGAGCACTCTCCGCCTCCGCGTATATACGGACCGACCACCCGTATATGCTGTGGGGGTGGCGAAGCACCTGGTGGATCTGGACGAGGAGATGCTCGACTCGGCACGAGCTGAGCTTGGTACGACCACCATCAAGGACACGGTCAACGAAGCCCTGCGCAGAGCGACGAGCCGTCGGGGGCACAGCGTTGCCGCGGCGTTGGACGTGCTCGCTCGCGCTCACCTCGACGACCGAGCTGACGCGTGGCGCTGAGGTTCCTGCTCGATACCAGCGTGGTGAAGCGGCTCCAGTACCTCGAAGTCCGCAGCGTGATCGAACCGTTGGCGGCAGCGGGTGAGCTGGGGCGGCCGAGCATCTGCGATCTCGAGGTGGGCTATTCGGCGCGCAACGCGCAGGAGTGGGACCAGCTCGTCGGGGCGCTCGATGCCTTCCAGGCTGTCGACATCACTTCTGCCCATCTGCGCCGTGCGCTTCAGGTCCAGCGCTTGCTGGCCGCTCGCAGCCAGCGGGGCCGCAAGATCCCAGACCTCTTGGTAGCCGCTGCCGCCGAGGAGCTCGAGGCGATCGTCCTCCACTATGACGCCGACTTCGATCTCATCGGATCAGTCACCGGACAGCGCTGCCAGTGGGTCGTTCCGCCCGGCAGCACTCCGTGAGCCCAGCCACCAACAGAGGCTCTGCTCAGCCCCAGGCATCTGCCAGCGGGCGGCGGAGCCGGCCACACAGCTCACTCGGGTTCGAATAACGAGAACACGACAGCTCTCGTGTCCTGTCCCGTATTCGAGCTCGGGCACGTCGAAGATGTCGTCGAGGTTCAGCCGGGTGCTCCTCGTGGCAGATCCGGCCGTCTTCCATGTCGAGCCGCGTGAACACGGCGACGTTGAACTGGCGGAGGTGCGCTCGAGGGCCTTGCAGTAGCGCTCGCCCCACCAGGTGGCGTCGCTTCTCGTGCCCGGCTTCTCGGCACCGACGGCGGCGCCGACGGCGGCACCGAAGGCGGTCAGCCAGGAATGATACGGGCTAGTGCCGACGGCGCGGGCAGGCGCTCGCCTGAACTGGGCCGTTGCCGTAGCAGGTTCGGCATACAGGACGAACACGCCTCACAGGAGCGGAATTGCAGAGTCTGAACCCTGGTGGTTGTGCAACCTCGCTGCGGTTCTGATCAGCTGGCAGCCATACCCACCACCGGTGCTGCCACCCGGGCAGTTGCCGGCAGCCCGGGTTCTGACCCGTAGAAGTGGGCGTCACCGAAGCTGAAGATGCCGCCGTCCGCGCCGACCAACCAGTAGCCGTGACCGTCGGGCGTGGCCGCCATGCCCACGATCGGCTTGTTGAGCACATGGCCGGCCATCGACCCGTAGGGGTGGGCGTCACCGAAAGCGAACACCTGCCCGGTCGAGGTCACTTCCCAGTACCCCTTGCCGTCTGGGGTGGGGGCCATAGCTACCACCGGCGCTGCCACCCGGGCCGACGGCGCAAGCCCTGGTTCTGACCCGTAGAAGCGTGCGTCGCCGAAGCTGAACACCCCGCCGTCCGCGCCGACCAGCCAGTAGCCATTGCCGTCGGGGGTAGCCGCCATGCCCACCACCGGCTTGGCGAGCACATGGCCGGCCATCGACCCGTAGAGGCGGGCGTCACCGAAGGCGAGCACCTGCCCAGTCGCGGTCACCTCCCAATATCCCGAGGAGGCCGAAGGGGCAGTGACCGGCGGCGGCGGGCTGAACGGCGTCACCGACGCCTGGTTCGACGCCAGTGACGCGCCGACCGCGTTTATGGCCTTCACCGTGAAGTAGTAGGTGGTCCCGTCGCTGAGCCCGGTCACCGTGTAGGAGGTGGCGCTCGCCGCCAGCGGCGACGGGTTCACCGGCGTCGACGACTCCCTAC
>JAJYWG010000147.1 GCA_021791615.1 Actinomycetes bacterium | reverse complement strand
ACGCCCTGCAGCTGAGCGGGGCCCACGCGGTGTCGACGCCGGTCAACTGGCGCGACGGCGACGAGGTCATCATCTCCCCCGCCCTGTCCGACGACGAGGCGAGGGAGCGCTTCCCGAAGGGCTTCCGGTCCCTGAAGCCCTACCTGCGGCTCACCCCCCAGCCCAACAAGTAGCGGCTCGCGGCACCGCGCCGCTGCCGGGGGCGCACGTTTTCCGCCGGAACCGCTCAGTGTGGCTGGGGCTCGTCGCCGAGCAGCTCTGCGGATCGTTGACTCAGGAGGCGTGCGGCGCCCTCGCCGAGATCCCGGACTACCTCCGCCGCGGGGAGGGAATGGCGGACGAGGCCCACGGCTTGGCCGGCGTAGACGTAGGCGGTGTCGTAGTCGCCGGCTTTGCGGGCTTCGGCCAGTTGGCGCCCTGCCGCCGGGTCGGCAGCCAGTTCTACCTCCCGGCCGTGCCAGGTGTCGCTGAAGCGGTTGCGCAGGGCTCGACCGGCGAAGGACTCGGGCCAGGCGATGCCTTGGGCGACGTCGAACACCCTGGTCAGGACCGTGTCAGTCTCACCTGCCGCCAGCACCTTGGCCCGAGCCCCGGCGGTGGTCATCGCCTCGGGGCAGGCGAGCAGGCACGTGCCCACCCAGACACCGGCCGCGCCCGCGGCGAGCACCGCAGCCACCCCGCGCGCCGTCGCGATGCCTCCGGCCGCGACGACCGGCACGTCGACAGCGTCGAGGACGAGCTGAAGCAGCGGCAGGGTTCCCACCGTCCCGGTGTGCCCGCCGGCGTCGGTCCCCTGGACGACGAGGACGTCGACGCCCGCCTCGGCAGCGGCCACCGCGCTCGCCGTGTCTTGGACCTGGGACGCCACCACGATCCCGGCGTCGTGCAACGCCACGACGTAGGGCCCGGGTGTGCCGAAGGAGACCGACACCAGGGTGGGCCTGGCCTCGAGCGTGCGCTCGAGCAGCTCGGGGCGGTCGTCGAGGGCCCAGGCCATGAGGCCGATCCCGAAGGGGAGACGGTCGCTGTCGCTGGCGACAGCTGCCTCACGAGCGATGAGCTCGGCTCGGTCCGTGCTCCCGATCCCGATCATGCCGAGCCCGCCGCCCTCGGTCACTGCTCGGGCCAGGGCGCCGTGGGCGACCCCCGCCATCGGCGCGCCGATGATCGGCAAGGCGATGCCGAGGCGCTCGGTCAGTGCCGTCCGCAGCTTCATCCCGTGAGCCCGCCAGGTTCTCAGAGGGTCGGTCTGGGCGCGAGGCAGGCGGGACCCGCCACTCGGCGGCACTCGCGTCGATCGGTGCGAATCATGGAGAGCACAGGATCAGGACCGGGCACCCGCCAACGCGCCGCCCTGGCGCCGGACGGTGAGACGGCACCCTGCCCGGCGCGGGTCTTTCACCACGAGCCCCTCGACCTCGAGGCCGCCGAGACCCTCCGCCAATCCTTCGGCCAGGCCCAGGTGCAGCTGGCACACCGTGTCGGGATCCGAGCCGGCCACGTCGGCAAACGGGCATCGTCCGAGCACGAACTCGACCGTCCGGCCGCGCTCCACCCGCGTCGGCCTGAACCCCCGTCGCTCGATCTCGGTCTCCAGGAGATCGATGGGCGCTCTTCCTTCTGCCAGCTCCGCCCCCCGGCGGTGTCCCTCCTGGCGCCCAACCTGGCGGGGCTCGAGATTCCGGCGCACCGCGTCGGAGAGCAGGCCCGCCAGCCAGGCGTACGCACCGGGCGTACCCCAGCGCCCGGCCACCTCGGGCGCCAATCGGTAGAGCAGACGCGGTCGCCCGGGTCGCGAGCGCTCCTCGACCTCCTCGACGACCAGGCCGGCGTCCTTCAACACCGCCAGGTGCTGACGCACCGCGTTATGGTTCAGCTGGACGAAGTCGGTCAGCTCCGCCACGCCCACCGGTCGGGACGCCTCGGCGACGTAGCGGAACAGGCGGTGACGCGTCGGGTCACCGAGTGCCCGGGCCTCTTGCTGCAGCTCCTCTTCCACCATCTCGCGCCTTCCTAAGTCGATCTTCTAGTATACACCAGAACAATGATCGCGGCGGGCATCAGGGGCCGCCTGCCGCGGCAGCAGCGCCTTGGGGACAGACATGGCGCCAGCGGCCCGCTCTCCGGCGATCGTCGTCAACCATGGCGCTGCTCGCGCGGCGTGCGATGCCACCTGGAGCTCGCAGCCCGCCGGACCCACGTCGTGTTCGACTCGTACTGCTTTACCCTGGCGAGGACCGTCGGGCTGATCTCCCCTGCCCCCGAGAGACTGGCGCCCGAGAAGTACAACTGGTACCAGCAGCACCCGAAGCACACGTCCACCTGGCCGAGGTAGAGGTGCTGGCTGGAGGACCGGGCGGCCAGCCGCCGCAGCGTGGTGGTGCCGTCGCGCACGTCGAGCCAGATACGGGTGCCGTCGGCGAACTCGATGACCTCGTCTCCGAGCACGCCTGGCCTCACCGAAGCAATACGGACTCGGCGGCTCGCCAGAGCTGAGAGCCCTGCGGTCACCCGGCGCTTGCGCTCCGTGCGGGTGGCACGGGTCACCGTTCGAAGCTGGCGACGTAGGTCCCGACGGTCCGACCGGCGCGGCACTGCCTCGCTGAAGCGGATCCGCGAGGAAGAGCGGCGCCACCACGGGCGACCACCAGCAAGGGGCTGGCCGGCCACGGCCCTACATCCCTGCGACCTTGGCGCCGACCGCCTCGACGAGCGCCGCCCAGTCCGCGCTGAACGCCTTCGCCCCTTGGCGCTGCAGCGACTCGGCGAGCGCGTCGACGTCCACCCCTTCGGCCGCGACCGCCGCGATCTGTGCCTCTGCCCCGGCGTAGTCGGCTTCGAGGAGTCCGGCGAAGCTTCCGTGGTCCGCGAAGGCGAGCAGCGTCTTCTCCGGGACGGTGTCGACCGTGCCGGGGGCCACCAGGTTGGCGACGTAGTGGTCGTCGGGGAGGCCGGGGTCCTTCGCCGACGTGGAGGCCCACAGCAGCCGCTGGGGACGTGCCCCGGCCGCCGCCAGGTTGGCCCACCGCTTCCCCGAGAGCAGGTTTCGGTAGGAGGCGTAGGCCTTCTTCGCCATGGCGAGCCCGAGCGTGGAGTGCAAGTGAGCGGGGAGCAGCGGGTCGGCGGCCTTGTCCCAGCGGGACACGAACACCGACGCCACCGACGGCACACCGACGTCCTTCCCGGCGACGAGGCGGCGTTCGAGTGCCCGCAGGTACGCCTCGGCGGTCTGGAGGTACTGGGCGTCGGAGAAGAGCAGCGTCACGTTTACCCCGATGCCGGCGACGACCGTCTCTTCCATCGCCGTGAGCCCCTGGGGGGTGCCGGGGATCTTGACGAGCAGGTTCGAGAAGCCGGCCTCGTCATGGAGGCGCCGGGCGAGCGCCGCGGTAGCCGGCGCGTCGTAGGCGAGATCGGGCGGGACCTCGACCGACACGTACCCGTCGACGCCCGAGGTCTCCTCCCAAGCCGGCCGGAACAGCGAGGCCGCAGCACCAAGGTCTTCGAAGGCGACGGCGTACACGAGATCCTGCGGGTCGGTGACGCCCTCGCAGATCCGGCGCCGCAGCGACACGTCGTAGTCGTGGCTCGCCGTCATCGCGTGACCCAAGATGGTGGGGTTCGACGTGAGGCCGGTCACCGCCAACTCCTCGACGTAGCGAGCCAGGGTACCCGAGGCGACCATCACCCGGTTGATGCTGTCGAGCCAGATGCTCTGGCCCACCTCGTGCAACCGCTCGGCAGCGTTGGTCACGCCAGCGAACCGCTCGGTGCCGCTCACCTCAGATCACGACCGACCACGACGGCACACGCTCCCTCGTGGTCAGGCCGAGGCCCAACGCTCTTCGTCGAGGGCCCGCTTGATGTCGGGATAGGCCGTGCTCATGCAGCACGGGCACGACTCGTACCAGCGGCGCATGCCCTCGTCGACCTTCACCGGGTGCTCGTGTTCCGACGGTGCGGATCCCGTAGTCTCATCTCGCGCCATGTGACTTCCCTCCAATCCTGCGATCACCAACACCATCGCCCTGCGATCAGTTTAGCCTTTGTCAACTAGAAAAACGAATCCTCCTCGCCATCGACAGCTCGTCAGCTCATTACGCGATGAGCGGGTCGACGGCTTCGGCGTCGATGTCGAGGTCGCTCACCGCCTTCGCCACCACGGAGGGGTCGAGCTCCCCAGAGCGGGTCAGGGCGCCGAGGACGGCGAGCGCCACATGGGAGGCATCGACCTCGAAGTGCCGGCGCAGCGCTTCCCGGGTGTCGGAGAGGCCGAAGCCGTCGGTGCCGAGCACCGTACAAGGGGCGGGCACCCAACGGGTCACTTGGTCGGGGACGAGGCTCGTGAAGTCGGTGACGGCAACCACGGGCGAGGGACCGGTGAGCGACCTCGTCACGTAGGGCACCCGCGCCGGCTCGGTGGGGTGGAGCCGGTTCCAGCGCTCGGCCGAGAGCGCCTCCTCGCGCAGCGCCTTGTAGCTCGTCGCGCTCCACACCTCTGCGGCCACGCCGTAGCGCTCGGCGAGAAGCTGTCGGGCGTCGAGCGCGGTCAACAGTGCCGGGCCGCTGCCGAGGATGCGAGCCCGGGGTCCGCCGGTCTCGGGAGCGGTCGCGTACCGGTAGAGACCGGCCACGATCCCCTCCTCCACGCCATCGGGCATGGCCGGCATCGGGTAGCTCTCGTTGTAGAGGGTGAGGTAGTAAAAGACGTCCTCGGGATCGGATCCGTACATGGCGGCCATCCCGGCTCGCACGATGACCGCCACCTCGTAGGCGAACGCCGGGTCATAGGCCCGGCACGAAGGGTGTGCCGACGCGTAGAGCAGGCTCTGGCCGTCGCAGTGCTGGAGACCCTCACCCTGCAGCGTCGTCCTCCCCGCGGTGGCAGCCAGCACGAAGCCACGACCGCGGGCGTCGCCGAAGGCCCAGAGGAGGTCGGCGGCTCGGTGGAAGCCGAACATCGAGTAATGGACGAAGAACGGCACCATCGGCTCGCCGAGGGTGATGTACGAGGTGCCCGCCGCGAGCGTCGACGCCATGGCCCCGGCCTCGGTGATGCCCTCCTCCAGGATCTGGCCGTCGGGCGCCTCGTGGTAGGAGAGCAGCAGCCCGGAGTCGACCGGCTCGTAGCGTTGGCCGCCGGGCTGGTAGATGCCGACCTCCCGGAACAGGCCGTCGATCCCGAAGGTCCTCGCCTCGTCGGGCACGATCGGCACCACCCTGGGACCCACAGCGGCGTCGCGCAGCAGGGCCCGCAGCAGCCGGGTGAGCGCGCCCGTCGTCGAGGCCGCCACCTTGGTGCCGGTGCCGGCCAGCAACTC
>JAJYWG010000333.1 GCA_021791615.1 Actinomycetes bacterium | reverse complement strand
CGCTACACCTACTTCTTCTGCTTGGGCCAGAAGAACGACCCTGCTGGCACCTGCCGGGAGCGCTACATCGCCGCCGCCGATCTCGAAGCCCAGGTCGAGGAGCTGTACTCGCGCATCGAGCTGCCCGACTCCTGGGCGCAGCGCCTCCGCGAGGAGATGGACGCCGAGGTGATCGAGCGCCAGGCCGCCGACGCGGCCCAACGGGAGCTGCTCACCCGCCGCCTCGCCAAGGCCGAGTCCGAGCGGCGCAAGCTGCTCGACGCCTACTACGCCGGCGCCATCGACGTCGCCACGCTCAAGGCCGAGCAGGCCCGCATCGGCGCCGACCTCACCGCCACGAAGGACCGCCTCGGTGACCTCGACGCCAACCTGACCGAATGGCAGGAGATCCTGCAGCTCGCGGCCGAGCTCGCCACCCGCTGCGGCGACGCCTACCGCAAGGCCAGCGACCGCACCCGCAAGCAGTTCAACGCGGCGGTGATCGAGCGCCTCTACGTGAAAGACGGCCGGCTCTCCAGCGAGGAGTACCGGCCGCCCTTCGACGACATCTTCAGCGTGCCCGAGTTCGAATACGAAACTCGAGTGGTGAAGACGATGTCCTATTCGAACTTCGCTCAGCTCGCGGGACGCGTCGCAGCGCTGTCTCGCGGCATGGCTTGATGGTGCACGCACCCGCCCGATGGAGCTCGGCTGCCGACGTGCTGTTGCCGGCTGAGCCAGTCCCACCCTCAACCCGGCCGCCCACCTCGATGCCCTCCTCGACCTGGGCAACTGCTCCTTGCCCGGTCGAGCGGCTCATCCCGAAGCCTGAGTAACCAGACCGCCGAATCGACCCAGTCGAAGCGGGGCCTGCACGACCCGCGGCTCCTGGAGGGCCAGCTGACCGTCGACGCTAGCGGCGAGTCAGAGCTTCTCGGGGCGGAGCATGGCGTAGAACAGGAAGATCATCAGCGCGATGCTGATGATGAAGGCCGCGACTTCGATGATGCTCATGTCACTTCCTACCTCTCGATCGATACGGGGACGGCCGGTCTCAGAGGCGGTCGCAGGCGCGGGTGTAGAGCCAGAACAGGCCGAACATCACCACCACCGCGACGATCCCTCCGATCGTCTCCCATGCGTATGCCATCGTGTTCTCCTTACTCGTGCCGTCGGCCGCGGGTCAGTGCCCGACCAGCTTGAGCAGCGCCAGATTGAGCTCCAAAACGTTCACGTGCGGTGCGCCGTAGAGGCCGAGGAAGCGTCCGCTCACGTGGCTGGCGACGAGGGCCCGCACCTCGGAAACGGGGAGGTGGTTCGCCCGGGCGACCCTTGGTACCTGCAGGTAGGCGGCGGCCGGGGAGATGTCGGGATCCAAGCCGCTGGCCGAGCTCTCGACGAGGTCGGGGGGGACCTGGGACGCCTTGACGCCCGGGTTTTCTTTGAGCACCTGGGCCAGATTGGTGCGGATCTCCTTTAGGAGGGCGGGGTTGGTCGGCCCGTAGTTGCTCGCCGCCGAGGAGGCGGCGTTATAGGGGGGTGTGGTGGCGCTCGGCCTGCCCTCGAAAAAGCGCGCCGCGCTGAACTGCTGGCCGATCAGCTTGGAGCCGATCACCTGTCCGTGGTGGGTGATCAGGCTGCCGTTGGCACGCCCGGGCATGAGGCCCTCGCCGATGCCGACCATGAGGAGGTTGTAGCCGAGGCCGAGGACGACCACGAAGAGCAGCACCATGCGAACGGCGCTCCAGATCACCTTGAGGCGCATGTCTCCTCCTTTCCGGGCGGGACGAGGTGGGGTGTGGTGGCGGGCATGGTCAGTGGGCGGTGGAGACGAGGTGGAGGGCCGTGACGGCCATGTCGATCAGCTTGATGCCGGCGAAGGGCACGACGAGGCCGCCGAGGCCGTAGATGAGTAGGTTCTTGCGCAAGATGGCGACGGCGGTGGTGGCCCTGTAGCGCACGCCGCGAAGCGCGAGCGGGATGAGGGCGGGGATGATGAGGGCGTTGAAGATGATCGCCGAGAGGATCGCCGTCTGGGGCGAGGTGAGGTGCATGATGTTGAGCGCCTCGAGCCCGGGATAGGCGACGACGAACATGGCGGGGATGATGGCGAAGTACTTAGCGACGTCGTTCACCACCGAGAAGGTGGTGAGCGCCCCGCGGGTGATGAGGATCTGCTTGCCGACCTCGACGATCTCGATGAGCTTGGTGGGGTTCGAGTCGAGGTCGATCATGTTGCCGGCCTCGCGGGCGGCCATCGTGCCGGTGTTCATGGCGACCGCCACGTCCGCGTTGGCGAGGGCGGGAGCGTCGTTGGTGCCGTCGCCGACCATGCCCACCATGTAGCCCTCGGCCCGGATGGACTTGACGTAATCCATCTTGCGCTCGGGGGTCGCTTCGGCGAGGAAGTCGTCCACGCCCACTTCGGTGGCGATGGCATTCGCGGTGATGGGGTTGTCGCCGGTGATCATCACGGTCTTGATCCCCGCCGCTCGAAGCGAGGCGAGGCGTTCTTTGATCCCGGGCTTCACGACGTCCTTCAGCTCGACCGCGCCGAGGATCCGGCGGTTCTCCGCCACGAGCAGCGGCGTGCTGCCGGCCCGGGAGATCTCCTCCACGGCGGACCTGGTCTGTGGATCGAGCTCGACTTCGGCCCAACGGGCGATCGAGTCGGCGGCGCCTTTGCGGATCTGGCGGCCGTCGAGGTCGACACCGCTCATGCGGGTCTGGGCGCTGAAGGGCACGAAGGCGACCGTGTCCTCGTTGAGCTCGGGTGCCCGCAGGTCGAAGCGTTCCTTGGCCAGCACGACGATCGAGCGTCCTTCGGGCGTCTCGTCGGCGAGCGAGGACAGCTGGGCGGCCTCGGCCAGCTGGCGCTCGTCGACCCCCGGGGCGGGCACAAAGGCACTCGCCTGGCGGCTGCCCATGGTGAGCGTGCCCGTCTTGTCCAACATGATGACGTTCACGTCCCCGGCCGCCTCGACCGCCCGGCCCGACAGGGCGAGGACGTTGCGCTCGAGGAGCCGGTTCATCCCCGAGATGCCGATGGCCGAGAGCAGCCCGCCGATGGTGGTGGGGATGAGGGCCACGAGGAGGGCGATGAGGACGGTGACCGACACGACGGCGTGGGAGTAGGTGGAGAACGGGGCGACGGTGACCACCACCACCAAGAAGATCAGCGTGAGGCCCGCGAGCAGGAGGGCGAGGGCGATCTCGTTTGGGGTCTTTTGGCGCACGCCGGCTTCGATGAGGGTGATCATGCGGTCGAGGAACGACTCGCCACGGCCGGCGGTGATCTTCACCTGGATCTCGTCAGAGAGGACGGTGGTGCCTCCGGTGACCGCGCTGCGGTCCCCGCCCGACTCTCTGATGACCGGCGCCGACTCCCCGGTGATGGCCGACTCGTCCACCGAGGCGATGCCCTCGATCACCTCGCCGTCGCCGGGGATCACCTCTCCGGCCGTCACGACCACGACGTCGCCGACTTGCAGGCTGGTAGCGGGAACGACCTCGATGCCGTGGGGAGTGCGCTTCCTCGCCTCGGTCTCGGTGCGGGTGCGGCGCAGCTCGTCGGCGTGGGCCTGGCCGCGGCCTTCCGCCATCGCCTCGGCGAAGTTGGCGAACAGGACGGTCAGCCACAGCCAGATGGCGATCTGCCCGGTGAAGGAGAACAGGCTCATCTTCCCCGAGGCGAGGTAGCGCAAGGCGTCGGCGGTGGTGAAGAGCGAGCCCACCTCGACCACGAACATGACCGGGTTGTGGGTGAGGGCGCGCGGGTCGAGCTTGCGCAGCGACTGGGTCAGGCTGTGGCGGACGAGGTCGCGGTCCCACATGCTCATCGTCCGGCGCCGACCCGCCCCGTGGCTCGCGGTGCCGTGGTCGCCCTCTGGGGAGAGGGCCATGGTGCTTGCCTGTGCCGGGGACGTCGGCTCCTCGTGGGTCATCGCTTGCACCTCCGTGGGCATCGGGGGGATCGGATGCTCGTCATCTGCTCACCCACCGAAGAGCTTCCCGGCGTGGGCGGCGAACTGCTCGGCGAAGGGCCCCAGGGCGAGGGCGGGGAAGAAGATGAGCGCGCCCACGACGACGACGGTGCCGGTCAACAGCACGGTGAACAGCGGCCCGTGGGTGGGGAACGTGCCGGCCGACTCGGGGACGCGCTGTTTTCTGGCCAACGCTCCGCCCATGGCGACGAGGGGGATGTACATCGGGAACCGGCCGAAGAGCATGGCGAGGCCCACGGTCGCCGAGTACCACGGCGTCGCCGAGCTGAGGCCACCGAAGGCCGAGCCATTGTTGCCCACCCCCGAGGAGAAGGCGTAGAGGACTTCGGAGAGCCCGTGAGGGCCGGGGTTGAAGATACCGGACTTGCCAGCGGTGAGCGCCACGGATAGCCCCGAGAGCACCAGGATGACGAGGCTCGGGACGATCATGGAGAGGACGGCCATCTTCACCTCGAAGGACTCGATCTTCTTGCCGAGGTACTCGGGCGTGCGGCCCACCATGAGACCGGCGAGGAAGAGGGCGAGCACGGCGTAGGCGATCATCCCGATCATGCCCGCCCCCCAGGAGCCGAAGATCACCTCTCCGGTCATCATGTTGAACAGCGGCACCAGACCGCCGATGGGGGTGAGGCTGTCATTGGAGGCGATGACGCTGCCCCAGGAGATGGTGGTGGTCGAGTTCTCGAACAGCGACGTGGTGCCGGTGCCGAAGCGGGTGTCCTTGCCTTCCAGGTTGTGGGTTGCGGCCAGGTGGAGGTGGTGGGCGGCGAGGGCAGGGTTGCCGGCCGCCTCGAAGTGGTAGAGGACGAGCGCGCCGATCACGAACAAGATGGCCATGGAGGCGAAGATCGGCCGGGCCTGGCGGGTGTTCTTCACCATCTTGCCGAAGAGGAAGATGCAGGCGACCGGGACGCTGAAGCCCAAGATCAGCTGGAAGAAGATCGAGGCGGCGTTGGGACCGGCGAAGGGCTGGGCGGCGTTCATGTTGAAAAAGCCCCCGCCGTTGTCGCCGACCTGCATGATCGAGGTCATGGACGCCACGGGTCCTTGGGCGATCACCTGCTTGTGCCCCTGCAGGGTGTGCACCACGGTGTAGGCGTGCAGGTTCTGGGGGCTGCCCAGCAGCATGAGGACGACGGCGCCGATGATGGCGAGGGGGATGGCCACCCACAGCAAGGTGCGGACGAAGTCCCGCCAGAAGTTGCCGATGGTGTTGGCGTTGTGTCGGGAGAAGCCGCGCACGACCGCAAGGAGCAGGCAGATGCCGGTCACCGGGGAGAGGAACTGCTGGACGGTCAGCCACATCTGGGAGAGGTAGCTGAGCGTCGTCTCGCCGCCGTAGTTCTGCCAGTTCGTGTTGGTCATGAAGCTGATCGAGGTGTTGAG
>JAJYWG010000534.1 GCA_021791615.1 Actinomycetes bacterium | reverse complement strand
GTCCTCCATGACCGGCTCGGCTGGTCCCGGCAACGCCCGTCTCCCAAGGCCCTCGAGCGTGACGAGGGTGCGATCGCCACGTGGGTGGCAGAGGACTGGCCGCGCATAAAAGATGCGCCAGGCGCCAGGGTGCCTGGATCGTCTTCCAAGACGAGAGCGGCTTCAGCCTCCTCCCGTCGGTGAGGTCCACCTGGGCTCCACGGGGTGAAACCCCGATCCTTCATCATCACTTCTCGTGGACGAGGCTCTCTATCTGACATTCCGCACATGCGGATGGGGTTTTGCGTCCCCCATCACTGGTAGCTCGTTGCCGGGACGCCGAGGAGCTCCAGCACGGTCTGTTGGAGCTTGGTCAGCTCCGGTGGGAACGTCTGGACCAGGTGGCCGTTGGCGTCCATGAGGTGCTGGCGGGCGACGCCGTTGAAGATGGCGAAGATCCGCGGAGCGCTCGGAGCCGGGCAGCCGCGGCCTTCAGGGTAGAGGGGGATGTCGTCGAGCGTGCGCGACGCCATCTGGCGGCGGATCTCGCGTTCGACGATGGCCTGGACTACCAGGGCGATGAAGTGGCACGTCATGAGGCCCTCGATGCGGGCAGGGTCGCGTAGGAACACCGGGGCGACTTCTTGTGGGCCCTTCAGCATGTGGTTGCGCCGCTCAAGGTTCGGCTGGTACTTGTAGGCCAAGAGCACCTGGGCGCAGGTGAGGTCGCGCTCGGAGGTGATGAGCGGCCAGCAGCCGTCCGAGCAGGCGTCGGTGGCCACCTGATCCTCTCGGACGTCGAAGTGCAGGCGATGCCGGACGGTCTCGATGCGCCGGTAGCGGGTGTTGGCCCCGGGCCGGCCGCGGGTCTCCTGACGGTGGCGCACCTCGGCGACCTCTTCGACGCTGAAGGCGACCCAGCGCGTCGCCCCCGCCTCGGCGAGCGCGTCGGCGGCCGCTCTCTCGATGACGGCGACGGTCTCCATCCTGGTCTTGGGGGACGCCAGGCGCTGGTTGAGCGCGTCGATGGCGCCGATGCCCGCCGCGATGCGTGCCCGGCGTGACTCGGCGTCGCGCTCGACCTTCGCCGAGGAACGTACCCAGATGACCCGGTAGCCCTCGGCGCTCGGCCATGGCGCCTCGGTGGTCTCGTAGACGTCGTCGGGCTCGAAGAGACGCCGGGGGCGTCGTAGCGCCTCGGTCCAGCCCGGCTCATGGTCGACGATCCAGGCTCGGAACTGAGCGTCCTCCTTGCGGCTGGCTGGGAGGACCGAGACGAAGCGGCCCTTGTTCTTCACGAGGTGGGCCATGTTGCCCCTGGTGGCGAGCTTGCAGTCAGCTACGTAGAGAAAGTCGGCGCGACCGAAGAGCGCGACGAGCGAGTCCCAGGTGGCGATGTGAGTGGTCGAGTCCTCGGTGTTGCCATCCGCGGTCCCCGGTGGCGGGGACGGCCCCATCCGCGCAGATGGTGAGAATGAAGACCAGCTGCTTGAGGTCGGGGCGGAAGTCCCGGTAACCACGCGTATTCGCGAACAACGCGTATAGGCCCCGAGAAGACGCGTATTCCTCAGCTCGCGCGCCGCTCCCTCGACTTCAGCGCGGCGTAGGCGTTCCAGTCAACACGCAGCTCAGCAAGGAGCTGGGCGATGAAGCTGCGGCTGTAGCCGAGGACGTCCACGAGCACCGGCGCGGGGAGCTCGCGGGCGAGCGCGTAGAGCGCCGCGCGCCGCCCCGTGCAGGTGATGCCGAGCTGGCGGAGGCGCTGGCTGAGCGCAGGCTGGACGATCGGCTCCCCGGTAGGCGCCCTGCAGCGTCACCGACGTCGAGTCATTGTGCAGCTGGGAGCAGTCGAGGGAGAACTCCGTCGCCATGTCGAGCACCAGGCGGTTGAGCAGGCTGGCCCGATCCGCGTCGAATAACGAGACGAGCGCCCGGCCGACACGATCGTCGTTCAAGAGGCGCACCTCGTCGGGTAGGAGGCCGAACGGTGCGGGATCGAACGGCGCTGCCCACTCACCCAACGAGTAAACAGGCTGGTGGCAGAGGGAGAGGTTGCGTACCAGTACGCCGCGGGCCTTGGCCGGGTGAAGCTTTATCCGGCTGTCGGTGGCCGGGACGAAGGAGTCGAGCAGGTGGTCCACTCCCAGCCGGCCGAGGCAGTGCTCCACGATCGGCAACGCGCCCTGCACTTCGTCCCGCAAGCGGAACGAGTCCCCATGCGGAGGTATGCTTGCCGACATGTCCTGCACTGTCTAAGGTGGTGGACATGCGGTGGTGGACCTGTGCTGGTCGATCGAGATGAGCGCACGCGACAACGAGCGCGTGGCGACGGTCCGCCGGCATCTCATCGACCTGCTGGCCGAACCCGGCGGCGCTCTGCCCGGCGGCATCGTCGAACGCATGATGAAGTGCGGCAAGGCGAACTGTCGCTGCAAGGCGGATCCACCCCAACTGCACGGCCCCTACCTCCAGTGGGGCTACAGCAAGGGGCATAAGCGGTTCACCCGCTGGCTCACCCCCGAGCAGGCAAGCCGCTACCGGCCGGAGATCGAGCGGGGACGGAGGCTCATGGAGCTTCTGGTGAAGCTGGACGAGGTCGAGATCCGCCGCGTCGAACGAGCCGAAGGCTGGGGGACGTAAAAGCCCCTCTCCACATGCGGAACGTCAGTTTGAGTCGCTTGGCTAGCGTCATGGCATAGCAGTGGTCGCAGCCGGGCGACGTGCGATCACACCCGGTGGTGGGGTTCCTCGTTGCCTCAGTCCACTCGATCCCGGTTCGTGTGCTCACCTGTCACACCAGCCCCATCAGTCGCGATCGACTGAAAGCCAGCCATGCTCGGCAAGGTGGTCCCAGGCGGCATGGACGTGGGCGGGGGTGAACAGGGTCGCCTTGCGAGGGCTCCAGGCGGCGACTGCGTTGGCGGCAGCGTCGGGATCGGTGGCCGGTTCGGGCTCGTGGGTGGCAACCCAGTGCACCGTGGACAGCAGCTCCATCGCGTATGGGGACTCATAGCCGTCCGCGAGATCCAAGACCCGCTGGCTTCGGGCCAGCGTATCGGGGTGATCCGCAAGAAAGTCGGCTGCCTGGGCCGGCGCGCCCGTGAGGGGGGTGATGGGCTCAGCGGAGGCGACCGGCAGGCCGCCGTCGCCGTAACCAGTCAGGAAGTGCCCTTCAACGGTTTGGAGGACCTTCTGAAGGTTGTCGGCATAAGGGCCATACCGAGCCTTCTGGTAGTCGAGTCGAAGGGGTTCGCCGGCTTCTTGGAGGAAGTACATGAGCTTTTGGACCTCGATGATCGACACGTCCAGGGTCCGCTCCCCGTACCGGGCAATCAGGTCCACGAGCGCCGCCTTGCCCACCGTCCACCTCGGCCGGCGGGTGTGGTTGAGCATGTCGGCAGCCTGGGGTGCGCCGGCAGGCGGGTAGACACGAGCGTCCACGTCAGGGAGGGCGGCAAAGGTGCGCTCGATGAGCGGCCGGACCCGTGACCAGTCCAGCCCGCCGTTGCCGCACCCGAGCGGCGGGACGGCGATGGACGTGATGCCGAGGTGCTGGACGACCTTGGCCAGGTCGTCCAGGCCAGCCTCGATGTCGGCGAGCCGAGAGCGGGCTTTCCAGTGCCCCTTGGTCGGGAAATTGATGATGTAGCGAGGGCCGGTCAGCGCCTCATCGTTGGTCCAGACATGCATCCGGCCCAGGCGGATGTCCCCGGCCTTGGCCGCCTTGGCGTACTCCCGGTACATGGCCGGATAGGCGCGGCGGAACTGGAGAGCAATGCCCTTGCCCATGACGCCGACGGTGTTGACGGTATTGACGAGCGCGTCGACCTGGGCGTCGAGGAGGTTGCCGTTGCCTTGGGTGATCATCGTGGCCGCCAGCCTCCTTCCTCCATGGGCGCCGCCCTAAAAGTAAGCACGGGGGGTGTGACCGTACCGGGACCTGGCGGCCGAGGTCGGCCAGGATCGTCTCGGCTTGCTGGCGGCGCTCCTCGTCGATGGTTCGTACCTCCATGAACGCCTCCCAGGGTACCTGCCGGTGGACGAGACACTCTGCCATGCGCCGCTCCCGCCGGTCGGGGTCCTCGGGCGTGTTGTTCCACATCGTGGCAGCCATGAGTGGCCAGTCCACGAGGTCATCGAGGTCAGCGGGATCAGGCGTGAAGCGGGTGATGGCAAGCACCGCGTTGCGATCCGTGAATACCGGGGTGATCCCCAGTTCGATGAGCCGTTCGACGGTCGTGACCAGGTAGACCAGCGGCTCCTGCCCCTCAGTGTAGCTGGCCACCCGGCCATGAATGATGGCGTACAACATGGGGCTGCGGGGGGCGTAGTAGAAGGGGGCGTAGTCGCTCACCACGCCCCCCGGTCCGCAAGGCACCCGCCGGTATCGTCGCTGGTCCTTGATGCCGGGCTGACCGATCTCGGTGGTGATGTGCCCTTGCTCGACGGCGTGGGTATCGGACAGCAAGCCGTCCGTGGCGATGCTCGCCAGGTGGTCGAGGTGGGTGAAGTGGTAGAGCCAGGTCGGCTTCGGACGGGACATCGGTTGGCTGGAGGTTAGGGCAGCTGACGGCGGGCCGGCCTGTGCCCGGAGGGGTCAGCCGCTCTGTCGCACCGTCCGATCAGGGCCAGGCTGAGATCATCAAAAGTGAAGTCGACCGCCACCCATCCAATTCAACCCTGATTCAACCTCATGACGCCGCGAGCGGCCTCCAGCGGCAAGCAACGGCTACGGGTCGAAGCACCAAAAATGGCCGTCTACCTACATGTTCGCAGAATCTCGCTGCTGTAGCGCCTCGGAGCAGGAGAGCTAGCCGCCCGTTAGCAGTGAGTCCGATTCGGCCGCTCTCGCACCTCTCCTGGAGCTTTGGCCTACCGTCGACCTCGATCCACCAGGGTGACCAGAGGCACGACTGCAGGCCGCACCGCTTCTACGGTAGCGGAAGTACCCGGGATCTCGGGGAGAGACGGTACCGCGTGCGGGTCTTCACCGGCACCCCTGCGCGCACCGGGCACCCACGGCAGGTCTCGCGCCGCATCGAGCACTGCAAGGCTGGGGCAGGCAGCCACCCCAGTGGATGCCTCAGCGGTCGCCGTCGACGAGGGGTGCACCCTCGTCAACCGCCGCGCTGAGGACGACCAGCAGGTCTCTGTCGCGCTGGTAGGTGAGCAACCCGGCGGCAGCGCTGAGATCGAGCCATCGGAGCTCGTCCACCTCTTCGTTCCGTCGGAACGAGCCCCCCCTCACCTCCATCACCCAGTAGGCCACGACCTTCGGACGATCCTTGCGATCCCGGTACTCGGTGTGACCGATGAACCTCCCAAGCCGGCAGCGAAGCCCCGTCTCCTCACGAACCTCCCGTACAGCGCAGTCTTCGAACGACTCGCCTGGCTCGAGCTTTCCTTTCGGGAACGACCAGTCGGATCTGAGCGGCCGGTGGACGACCGCCAGCTCCCAGCAACCGTCGTCGCGGCGGCGAACGGGGATCCCACCTGCCGCCCGCACGATGCTGGTGGACAGACCAGTCGGCGCCACCGTGCCACCCTGCGTGCTGGTCACAGCGCGAGCTTACCGGCGGCCGTCTCCGGTGAGCGGTATCCTCCTCCCAGTGGCCGATGGCGACGTGAGCACCCATGTGGCCGACAACCAGATCGAGGTCGAGTGGCAATTCGACGCCTTGGACCTCCGACCGGTCGAACGGTGGGTGGAATCGCTCACGAGGCGTTTTTCTGAAAGCCCGTCCCTTGGCACGCTGACTGCGGTAGCCCAGCCCGTGCGGAGGCTGGCCGACCAGTACTTGGACACCGATGACCGTCGGATCGGCCGTGCGGGTTTCGTGCTGCGCACGCGCCGCCGTGGCCGGCGGCTCGAAGCCACCCTGAAGGACTCTCGGGCACCGGCGGCCGGTGGGCTGCGCCGGCGCCTGGAGGTGACCGAACCGCTCCCCGCCGAAGGCATCAACGGTCTTGGCTCGTCGGGACCGGTCGGCTGGAGGGTGGGCGCACTTGTGGGCAAGCGGAGCCTGTCCGAAGTCCTCGAAGTACGGACCCGGCGCCGAGCGTTCGCGTTGCGGGTCTCCGGCACCGACGTGGCCGAGCTGGCGCTCGACGAGACCGTGATGAGCGCCGGCGCAGGACAACGCCCGGCGCGGCTTTGCCGGGTGGAGGTCGAGGTCGACCCCCAATGGGTGGAACCGCTCGAGCCCATGGTGAACGACCTCCGGGACACCTGCGGTCTGCGGCCGGCAGCCCTCTCCAAGTTCGAAGCCGGTCTGCTGGCGCTCGGGATGACGGTTCCCGGTCCCCCCGATCTCGGGTCCGTCACCGTCGAGCGCGAGCCTGCATTCGGCGACGTGGCGTTGGCCGTGGTTCGGCGCCATCTCGGAACCATGCTGGCCAAGGAGCCGGGCACCCGTTTGGGAGAAGATCCCGAAGAGCTCCACCAGATGCGCGTCAGCACTCGGCGCCTCCGGGCAGCGCTGGACTTCTTCACGGAGGCGCTTCCGGCGCGGTCACGGTCGCTGTCGGACGAGCTGGCGTGGATCGCCGCTGTCCTCGGTCGCGTCCGCGACCTCGATGTGCAGATCGAGCGGACGACCGAGATGCGCGAGTGGGTCGGGGAATGGGTCCAGGCGTGGGACGGTGATGCCGCTTCGGATGGCTCTCCTCTCGATCGCCTGCTCGACGTCTTGGCGGCTGCGCGCGACCGGGAACGCGCTGCGCTCCTCGACGCGCTCGACTCCACGCGCTGGGAGAGGCTGGTGACCGGTCTCACCTCCCTGACCCGCCCGGTCGCGCGGCCGCTGGCCTTGGCCCGTGTGCCTGCAACCTCGGTGCTTCCCGATCTCGTCCGTGCTCGGCACCGTGCCGCTGCCAGGGCAGCACGGCGTGCCCGACGCAGCCGGGATCCCGCCGACTTCCATCGCCTGCGGATCCGCTGCAAGCGACTCCGCTATTCCCTCGAGTTCGCCTCCTTGGTCTACGGCGAGCGAGCCGATCGTTTCGCCCGGAGACTGGCACGGCTCCAGGACGCGCTCGGGCTCGTGCAGGACGGCGAGGTGGCCACGGCCCGGCTCTGGGCGCTCGCCACCCACCCCACAGGAGCAAGTGACACCGATCCGGGATCCCGCGATGCCCCGTCGGGCCTGAGCCAGCGCGCCAGCGCCCTACCTCCCGCCACGGTGTTCTGCATGGGTGCGGTCGCCGACCGCTACCGCACCGAGTCCGCAGAGCATGTGGCGGCCATGCCCCGGCGCTTGAAGCTTCTGCATGGCTCGCAGTGGCGTGCGCTCGACGCGGTCATGCAGCGCCGGCAAGCTCCGGTAGCGCCGTCCACGCCGAGAGTGCCCGATCTCCCGGCACACCTAGCACCCCCGGCACCTGCACCCCCGGCACCTGCACCCCCGGCACCTGCACCGGTAGAGGTCGATCCCATCGACGCGCTATCGCAATGGCCAGTCGCTGCATGGGGGCTCGGACCACCGTCACCGCATTCTCTTGCCACGGGCGGCGACGTGCCGACGGACGGGACCGACGCAGCTCAGCCGTAGGGCGGCGAGTCGCCATCGCCGATCACGACACGAGGGTGCTCGGTCACCACAAACTCGAGGCGGTCGGTGTCCAAAAAGGTCTCGATGTCTTTCCAGACAGAGACGAAGTCCTCTTCGGCCATGTGGGCTCTGTACTCGGCCATGGACTCGAACCACTGGACCGTCACCCCGTCGTAGCCCAGGTCGTCGTCCCCCGAGTAGTCGCTCAGCGGACGCGGATGCTGCTCGTAACGGACCACGTGGCTCCCGCTGCGGCTCGAAGCAATGAGCGGTCCGTGCACATCTCTCCAATGGGCATGGAACTCGGCCGGGCTGAGGCCCGGCTTCCTCCGCAGTAGGCAGGTCAATCGCACCATTAGCAGTCCCTCTCGTTCCCGGCGGCCCCGCTGGGCTCCGTGGCGGCGACCAGCGCTCTTCCGAGTCCGTCACCGACCATAGGCGCGCCACCAGACGCGAGCGACCGGGCACCCCTGTACCAGGATGCCCGGTCGGCTCGACATCGAACGGCGTCAGCGACGCCGTGCACAGTTGGGGCTTGTCAGCTCCCGCAGACGGTGACTCCGCTGTTGCTCCCGCTGACGCTGCCACCGCCGGCACTCGACGACACGCTCACCGAGCCCGAAACCGTGACGGGGACCGAGGAGCTCCCCGGCAGGCCGGGAGTGCTCATGCAGGTCTGGCCGCTTCCGCTTCCGGACCCCGACCCACCGCTCGGTGCTGATGGCGCTGTGGGCAGTGACGGCAGGCCACCGCTCGGTGCTGAGGGCAGTGTGCCGAGCGACGGCAGGCCACCGCTCGGTGCTGAGGGCAGTGTGCCGAGCGACGGCAGGCCACCGCTCGGGAGCGACGGTGCTGTGGGCAGTGACGGCAGGCCACCGCTCGGTGCTGAGGGCGCTGTGGGGAGCGACGGGAGACCACCGCTCGGTGCTGATGGCGCTGTGGGGAGCGACGGGAGACCACCGCTCGGTGCTGATGGCGCTGTGGGGAGCGACGGGAGACCACCGCTCGGAGGCGTCACCGAGCCCGAGCCCGAGCCCGTGACCGATACCCCTCCGCCGGCACCGCTCCCATGGACGCTGGCGCCCGTACCGCTCACCGATGCGACGAGCTGGAAACCTCCGCCGGAAGCCGCAGGCAGTGTCGGAAGACCGGTCGGGAGCCCGGGCAAGCTGCCTGCCGGAAGTGTCGGCGTGCTCACCGGCAGCGACGGCACGTCGCTCGTGAGCACGCTCTGGGCGCCGGCGGGAGCCACCGCGGTACCGGTCGCCAGCCCACCCAGCAGTGCGCCCGCGGTGGCGAACGCGGCCCCGCCCAGGACGATCACACTCGCTCCGCCGATCCGGCCGATCTTGCCGTGGGTGAGCCGCCGCAACGACGCTCTCCGACTCGGCGAACCGTTCGAAGCCGGCGCATCCGAAGGATGCCCCGCGCTCTTTCTCGCGTAGAACTCCTCGAAGCTCATTTTCGATGTTCCTTTCTCGTTGTCGTGGTGGTTGGTACTGCGCCTACTGCTTGGTACTGCATCGTTGAGGTCATGTCGGCGTGAGGTTCCATCCCTCGAGGAGGACTGTCGAGCCGGTGATCTGCATCGTCACGGCCTCCTGGTAGGTACCGGGCGCCGTGCCGCCCGTCAGCGTGACGACGGTGGTGAGCACCACCCGCGTCGCCACCCGGTGGCTCGAGTCGATGGTCACGTCGAGTGGTGCGTCGCTCTCTGAGATCCGCGCGCCCAGCAGCTGCGCCGGCGGCGCCAGCCCCGGCACTGCGATCGCGTCCCACCAAGGGAGCTGACTGGCTCCGGCTGCGTCCAGCCCTCCGAAGTACGCCTCCAACGCGGCGGCCTCCAAATTGAGAGGACCGGGTGACTGCTCCCACGAAGGTGTGGGGGTACCGGCAAGGGTCATCGTGCCCATCGGCGTCTCGTTCTGCTGGAGCGTGAGTCCCTTGACCACCAATGCGGCGGGTGCCGGTACGCGGTAGGCGCGCGAGGAGGGTGCCGTGGGCAAGGTGGCCGGAAGACCCTTGCTGCCCGGCGTGCGGCCCGGCGCCGCCCTGACTGTCTCGGTCGCCTGGACGAGGTACCGCTGAGTGGTGAAGAACAATGCGTCGGGTGGGTAGCAGGTGTCGAGCACCAAGCTGGGCGACGTCGAGTTGGGCACCGGAGTTCCTTGGGCGACCACCTGGTGCCCCGAGACGGTGAAGTGCAGCGTCTCGCACGCGTTCTGGTAGACGACGAGGTCCCCGGGCTTGAGCTCGTTGAGGTGCACGAAGTAGCTCACGTCGTGAGCCAGGAGGACAGCGGTGCCGGTCTGCCCGGGCCACACCGACGACGGGTCGTGGCCGACGGCCACGCTCAGCACTGCATCGCCCGTGCCCTCCTCCACCGGGGCCTCGAGGTGGAGCGCCGGGATACTGAGCTCGCCGGCAAGCTGTCCGGCCCCGGGCGCGTCGACAACGCACGGCCGATTCGGGTCGGTGTGCCGAACGTGCTCCACCGCCCGGTGCTCCCCGGCCAGAAGCGCTGCTTGGGCGCTCGACTTGTGCGACTGCCAGCCGAACGCGTAGCCGCCCAGGGCCAGAGCTCCCCAGATCAGCACGACCCCGGTGCCGGTGAGCGCCATCCTGGTAAGCGTTCGCCCGCGACGTCGCAGTGAGGTACCGGCACCGGCGTCGAGCGGGCCGGCGACCGGAGATGCCGGCCTCACCGCTCATCCCTCCCCTTCCACTTCGGGCCGTGCTGGCTGCGCGCCTGCAACGCCGTGGCCCCCGGGGGCCAGGAGGGAACGCCGATTGGGGAGCCGCCGGGCCGGACCAGAGACCAGAGGGGAAACGGAGGAGGTCCCGGTGGTCCGGCCCGGCGGTCGACCGCCCGCTGAGGGGACTGCGGGACGGGCGAATGAGATCATCGAACGGAGGAGCTGCGAGGCCCGCCGGCGAGTGACGAGGCCGATGCCCGCCAGCAGGGAGAGGCCGAAGAGCAGGACGGGCAGTCCGCCGTCCCAGTACTCGCCGGTGTGCACTGTCGTCGCGCCGGTGACGCTGGCCGCCGTTGCGACCGGCGCGACCGTGCTCGTCGTCAACGAGGCGGGCGCCGTGGGCACGCTTGGCACAGCACCGGTCACGCTGGTCGTGGCTGCACCGAGGACGACCCGCAGGCCGCCATCGGTACCTGTCGACCCCGCGCCGATGCTCGCCAGTGCGTCGATGGTGGCGCCGGCGACCGACGCAGAGCCCTTGCCCGATCCCGATGTGGCCGACCCGGAGCCGGCGGCCACCGTCGTCTCGAGCGGCGTGCCAGAGAGAAACGTCTGCGACTGGCCGGGAGCGATGGAGTAGGTCTGCGCGCTGCCGGTCGGCGGGTTCACCGTGACGCTCACGGTGGCCGGCGAATCGCTGCCGGTCACCTGGCCGGTGGCCCGATCGAGGGTGCTGCTGGCCGACGCAGGCCCAACGGCGACCGTGAGCAAGGGTCCGCCCCCGCTGCCGAGCCCGTCGAGGATGCTGAGCTGAGACCCGCTGTCCTGGGTGGTTGCCGTCGCTGTCGCCGAGGTCGCGATGACCGTCGAGGTGGACGAACCGAGGTTGGCTGTGACGAGCGACGTGAGCTGCGTGCTCGCCGCCTTCGCGACGTCTTGGAGCACTGTGGCCAATGGCGTCCCGCTCGTGGGCAGGTCCGGGAGCGTGCCCAGCACAGAGGAGAGGCTGCTCGCCAACGTGCTCCCCGGGTCCACCGGCAGCGGCAGGTCGCTGGCCGACGGGCTGACTCCGGCGCTGCTCACCTGCCCGGTGGCAGTGGCAGTCGGCAGCCCTGCTGTGTTCTTGGATGCCGAAGCCGAGCTACAGCCCGACCCAAGGCTCAAGGCTGTGGCAAAGGGAGCCGGGAAGGGGTTCGAGAGCTGGCTGCAGGTGCGAGGCAGTTGCTGGGACTGACCGGCCGCGCTCGCCGTCGCGGTCTGGTCGGACTCCTCTGCCGGGGTGACGGCAGCGCTGCCTTTGGCCACCGGGGCCGCATCGGCGCCAGCGGCCGCTTGGGACGACGCCCCGACCAAGGTCGTACCGCCAGCCGCAAGCTCGACCCCGGTACCGGCGGCCTGGAGTGTGAACGCGGTGCCCGCGGATGCTCCAGCCGCGACCGGCCCGTCATGGCCGAGGGTGACGCCAGCGACGACTCCCGCACCCACGAGGCACAGCACGGCTCCAAGCGCAGTGATCCGAGAGCTCCGATGCTTCATGGTTCCTCGCCGCCTCCCACGGTCCGCCGCTCGCGGCGTCCCGCCCTGTGGTCCATCTCGTTCACGTGAAAGAACGGCGCCCAAGCCGAGACCTTTCGGCCCGGTCAGAAATTTCTTTTCGAGTTGGGCTATCGTTGAGAGCGGCGGGGAAGGTGAGGTGCTCGTGGCGCCTGTGCAGGACAAGGTCAGGTCCCGATCGGCGACGGTCACCGTTCTCGACGGAGCGGTGGATCTCGCGCGCGACCGAATCTTGGTCGAGCGGTGCCAGCGAGGTGACAGTGCGGCCTTCGAGGAGCTCTACCATCGCTACCATCGCCGGCTGTTCCACTTCTGCCTGCGGAGGCTTCACGACGCCTACGAGGCCGAGGACGCCGTGCAAGAGGCGTTCGCCCGCGCCTGGCGAGCCCTCCCAGGATTCGGCGGTGATCGCCGCTTCTACCCGTGGCTCACGGTCATCGCCGGGAACATCTGCACCGACGTGCTCCGCCGCCAGTCCCGGCTGACGCCGACCGACGACGTCCCCTCGCCCCATGTCGACGTGGACGGCCACGACGTCGACGAGGCGATCATGACCGAGGTCGACGCCGACATGGTGGCCCAAGCCCTCCAGAACCTCTCGGATCGCCACCAGCGGGTGCTGCGATTGAGGGAGGCGTCAGGGTGGTCCACCCAGCGCATCGCGGAGCACGAAGGGGTCGCCGTCCCGGCAGCCGAGACCCTGCTGTGGCGAGCTCGTCAGGCGCTCAAGCGTGAGTTCGCCGCGCTGGCCGACACTGGTGCCCGCTTGGGCATCGCCTTGGGGATCGGAGTGCTCGCGTTTCGCCGGCTGGTGGGACGAGCCTCCGCTCGGCTGGCCGGGCAGGCAACGCAGCTCTCTGGCAGTGCGATGGGCCGCCCGGCCGCAGTGCTCGCTTCGGCAATGCTCACTGCCGGAGCGGTCAGTGGGGCGATCTTGGTCACCTCGCCTGGGCCTTCCCACGCCCCGGGAGTGGTCATAGCGCCTGTCACCACCGGTGTGGGCAACGCGCCGTCTCGGACGGAGTCCGGCTCCGGCCGGGCAGCTTCGGTGAGCAGTACCGGTGCTTCGACCTCGAGCACGGCGAGAGCCCTCTCATCTCCCCCGAGCTCAGCCACCACAAGCGGTTCGGGTTCATCCGCCTCGTCGGGCTCGAGTCCGTCAAGCCAGTCGGGTACACCAGGGGGTAGCTCCACCCTGCTGCCGGCGCCGGCTGTTCCCGGTCCGGTCTCGACCCTGCCCCAGACCGTCACCACCCTGCCCCAGACCGCGACCACCCTGCCCCAGACGCTGACCAAAGGCGTCACCACAGCGGTGTCGCAGGCCGCCACAGCAGGGGGGGCGGTCGCGGGGACCACCACACTCGTGAAGGGGCTTCTCACAACCCTCACACCCCTCAAGGGCTCGACCCCGGGTTCGGGCTGACCACCGGGAGCCCGCTGGCGCTCACCGCCGCCTGCGGGAAGCCCGGCACGTAATCCCGACTGAAATGGTAATATTTCGCCATGGCGTCATGGCACGAGTCCTTGTTCAGTTTCCCGAACCCGGTCAACGAGAAGGCTGCCCGGACGGTGGCGGCTGGAGTGGTCGTGATGTCGGTGGCGGCACTGGCACTCAATCTCCCGTGGATGCTCGTCCCCCTGGCCTTGGGCTTCTACGCTCGGCTGCTCACCGGTCCCACGTTGAGCCCGCTCGGGCAGCTCGCAACCCGGGTCGTGGCTCCGCGTCTCCTGGGCCGCCCCCGGCTCGTGGCCGGCCCGCCCAAGCGCTTCGCCCAAGGCATCGGCGCGGTCGTCACCACGGCCGCGTTGCTCACCTGGGTGAGCGCCGGCTGGGACCCGGCCCGCTGGCTCCTTGGCCTGCTGGCCGCGGCGGCATTGGCGGAGTCCGCTGCCGGCTACTGCCTCGGCTGCAAGATCTTCGCCTTGCTCATGCGAGCCGGCCTCGTCCCCGAGTCGGTGTGCGAGGACTGCGCTGACGTGCGCCGCCGTCACCCGACACTCGCCAGACCAACGCCCGGCTGAGCGGTCAGCCTCCGCGCACTCGCAGAGGACAAGGGCTCCGCTTCTCGTCCGTTCGAAACGCGGCCATCGGGCGGCACCGACCACGACCCCTCGCGACCTGAGCCGCCAACGCCGGCGCTCAGGTCGGTGGCCTCCGAGGAGGCGCTTCATACCGGCCTCCGTCGCCCACGACGCGACCGTCGAGCACTTCGACCGTCCGGTGGCGCACCGCCGGCACCCGCCCGCCGGGAAGGACCGAACCGGTCACATTCAGAGGATCGGTTGCCGCGAGGACGACAGCAGAGCCCTCGGGTGGCGCCGAGCGTACCTGGGCCAGAGCGGAGATAGCTTCCGGCAGGGCATACTGCTCGCCCGACAAGCCGGCAACGAGATGGCCACCCGTCGCCTGCCCTCGCGCTTCCAGCCGCCGAAGAGCCCGAACGACCTCGCGCCACGGGAGCCGGAACGCTTCGCGGCTCCACAATTCCCAGGCGACCACTCCCCAGCGCTGGAGCATCCGCCACGCCACGAGCTCGGCCAGCTCGTCTCGCCGCGGATCATGCTCGCCGACTGGTTCGGGTACGGGGAGGAGCGACCACCGTCCTTCCCCGCTGGTGCTTCGCCCGGTTGCGGTGCGTGCGCTCGGCGAGAGACCGGCGGGCACGCCCGGACCACCGGCACTCCGAAACAGGCGCCGGCTGCCCGTGCCGGCTGAACGGCGCCCGCGAACGGCCCACCGGTGCCGAGCGGCGAGCACGGTACGCACCGCCGAGAACGTGTCGGCCGTGACCAGACCGCGGGCCACCAGGTCCCACAGGCCCTGGTCGACGTCCTCAGGCAGCCGGCCCGACCACGGGCCGATGTCGGTACGAAAGCTGGCACCGCGCTCTGCGAGCACGGCCAGGACGTCGGCTCCGGGCCCTGCTCTCGGCACGGCTGCCACTTGGTCCCAACGCACCGCCGGCAGCAGCCACCCCAGATCGCGACGCTCCACCAGGGCCAGCGGGGTGGCCGGCGACGGCACCGTCGATCGCCGCCGCTCCGAGGCAATGCCGCTTCGCTCGGCTGTGTCCCTCGTCGCCAGCCGACCCCACACCACGTCACCCGAGAGGCACAGTTCGTCCAGCCAGCGGGGGTCGTACCCCTCGACCCGGAGAGGAAGGACGTGACGCTCCCAGTCGGCAGTCGGCACGTGGATCCCCGCCAGTTGCTCGATCACCGCTTGGACGCCCGAGCGACCCGAGAGCCGCGTGCCCGGCGCTGCATGCTGCCAGCGGGTGAGAAAACGGACGAAGTCGGTGATGCTCACCGGTTCGTGCTGTCGGCGACGGCGTTGGCGACCAGCCGCGAGAAGACGCACGAGGAGGTACCGGGCGCACCACCGTCCGTCGGGGAGCTGGATGGCAGCGCCACCGGCCTCCAGCCGGGCGATCCCGGTGGCCGCTCGCGCCTGGGTGACCGGTGCGCCGCGCACCTGCGCGCCCCGCACCTGCGCGCCGCGCCAGGGGCCGCCATCACCGCGCTCCCTCTCTTGTCGGGGTGCGTCGCCCGTGCGCCCAAGAGGCCGGTCGGAGATGAGCTCGGGGAGGGTCACCGGCCCGGCGATCTCGAGGTGCCCCCGCAGGCATTCAGCCACAGCCAGGTCGTCATCGGGGAGGGAGCTGGCCAGCTCGACGCGTTCGGTCGCGACCCAGCAGCCGGCCACGGTCGCAGCCCGGCCGTCGATCACCAGCGCGTCGAACAGCCCGCGCCAGGCCGGCACAGGCCGGCAGGCGACGAGTGACAAGAGGAGGTCGTGAAACTCGTCGGGCGAGCGAGGATGTGGTTGCACCATGGCCAGCACTTCGGCCGACGCCGGTCCGTCGAGCACCCCGAGCTGGTCGAGCGGGACCTCAAGAGCGCCCGCCCTGCTCCTGCCGTCCACCGCCCCGCTCCCGTCAACGCCCGCCCTGCTCCGGTCACCGCGGAGCGACACGGCGCGTGACCTCCGCTCCTCCAGCGGCGCACCATCCAAGAACGTGGTCGGTCGGCCGGTAAGTATCCCGTGTGCGAGCACAGATGGCTCGAGCGTCTCGACCAGTCGGACGTCGACTCTCCCTGAACCGACGGCATCGAGCAGAGTCACGAGCCCTTCCACGTCGAGCTGCTCGTTGAGGCAGTCGGTGACCGTCTGGCGGGCGAGGACGTGGTCGCTCACGGCAACCGGACCCGGGGGGGCGTTCTCCTGGCAAGCGGCCAAGGCAGGCCACGCGGCGGCCATCACGTCGTCGGCGTCCATCCGCTGGAGATGGATCGGCCGGCGGCGCCCTCCATGGGATCGGGGGACCACCAATGCCCGCGTACAGTTCCAGCGCCATCGGGCCCTCAACATCGGATGGAACAACACCGCTTGGGTGAGGACCGCTTCGGCGTCGCGGGCCTTCAGCATGCCGAAGACGTGCTCGAGCGGGAAGCTGTGCTGGGGGCCGAGCGACAGGACCACGGTGTCGTCGTCGGCTGCTGCCTGCAGCTCGAAATCGAAGTTGACGCACAGCCTCTTGCGCAAGGCCAGGCCGAGCGCTCTGTTGATCCGCCCACCGTAGGGAGAGTGGATCACGAGCTGCGTCCCCTCGGTCTCGTCGAAGAAGCGCTCGACGACCAGGCGGCTCTGCGTCGGCAGCGTTCCCAGGACGGCCCGCCCTTGTGCGAGGTAGTCCACCACCTGACCGGCGGCGTGCTCGCCCAGCCCGCAGACCTCGCGGACAGAGCGTCGGGCGACCGCTGCAGGGGCTGTGTTGGCGGGCGTTGTATTGGCGGACACTGTGTTGGCGGACACGGGCGCCGGGTTGGCGGACACGGGCGCCGTGTTGGCGGACACGGGCGCTGGGTTGGCGGGCACAGGCGCCGTGTTGGTGAGCGCCGTCTTGATAGGTGCAGTCCCGCCGAGCGCGCGGTCCACCAGCTCTCTGAGGTCGGCCACCACTGCCGAGAGCTCTGGGGTCCGGGCGGGAGCCTCCCCCAGCCAAAACGGCACGCTCGGGGCTGCATCGCCCGCGTCGGTCACCCGGACGGTGCCGACGTCCACCTTTCGGACCCGCCACGAGTGAGTGCCCAGGAGGAAGACGTCCCCGATGTTGGCTTCGACGGCAAAGTCTTCGTGCACCGCGCCGAGCGTCACATCTTCGGGGTCCAGCACCACCCGGTAGTCACCGGTGTCGGGGATGGCGCCGCCGTTGGTGAGCGCGGCCAATCGGGCTCCCCGGCGCGGGCGCAGCAGACCGTTCACGCCGTCCCGGTGCAGGTGAGCGCCACGCCGGCCCCGGCCGGTCGGGATGCCCCAGCTCACGAGGTCCACCACCTCGTCGAAGTCGTGACGTGTGAGCAGCGCGTAAGGAGCAGCCTTTCTCACCATGTCGAAGAGGCCGTCCTCGTCCCACTCGCCGGCGGCAACAACTTCAGCCACGATCTGCTGGGCCAGCACGTCGAGAGGTGCGACCACCGGTGTCGTCGCGTCGAGCCGTCCCGATCGCACCGCCGCCAAGATCGCGGCACACTCGACCAGCTCGTCACGGGTCAAGGGGTAGATGCGCCCGACAGGCATGCCGTCGACCTGGTGGTTCGCTCGTCCGACCCGTTGGAGGAACGTGGCGATGGCGCGCGGCGAGCCGATCTGGCACACGAGGTCGACGGGACCGACGTCGATCCCGAGCTCGAGTGATGCCGTCGCCACGAGGGCGCGCAGCTCGCCCGCTCGCAGCCTCGTCTCGACGAGGCGCCGCCGGTCGGCAGACAAGCTCCCGTGATGCGCTGCCACCACCGGACCCTCTGATCCCAGCCCTTCCATGTCCACCGTGAGCCGCTCGGCCAGCTCGTGAGCCACCCGTTCTGCCAGCTTGCGCGTGTTGACGAAGACCAGCGTCGTCCGGTGCTCGGTGACGTGCGCGGCAATCCGGTCGAGCACTTCGGCGAATTGGTGCTGCCCGCCCACCGCCTCCAGATCTGCGGAGGGCAGCTCGACGGCAACGTCGAGGGCGCGCCGGTGCCCGCAGTCCACCACTGCCGGCCGGGGACGGTCCCCGGCCCCCGACAGGAGGTCGGCCATGACCGACAGCGGACGCTGGGTCGCCGACAGCCCGATCCTCTGGAGATGCCCGCCCTGACGGTGCACCACCTCGGCCAGGCGTTCCAAGCTCAGGGAGAGGTGTGCCCCGCGCTTGTCTCGGACGAGGGTATGGATCTCGTCGACGATGACCGTACGGACGTTGCCAAGCGCCGAGCGCGATGCCGCCGCCGTGAGCAGCAGGTAGAGAGATTCCGGCGTCGTCACCAACACGTCGGGGGGATGCCGCCACATTGCCGCACGCTCGGAGGCCGGCGTGTCGCCCGTACGGACTCCGACGGTGACGTCGGGTACCCGTTCTCCGAGCCTCTCGGCTGCCTGACGGATGCCGGCGAGCGGGATCTCCAGGTTCTCACGGACGTCGACGGCCAATGCCCGCAGTGGTGAGACGTACACCACCGTCGGCCCGGCGGACCGCGGGTCTGCGCGCTCGCCGGGGTCCGAAGAAGACACTCTCCCGCGGCACGCGGCGTCGATGGCCACCAAGAACGCGGTCAGGGTCTTGCCGGTGCCGGTCGGCGAAGCGACCAGCACGTCCTGCCCGCCGGCGATCAGCGGCCATGCTCGGGCCTGGGGAAGGGTCGGGCCGCCGGGGAAACGGGTGGTGAACCACTCCCGGACAGCGGGGTGGAACCCAACGGGGATGCCAGAGCTCGCTCCTCGACTCTCTGGACCTGGCGCAGCCTGCCCGCCTTCACTGAGGTTGCCTTCGGCGCCGGCGGTCGTAGTAGTGCCCCCGGCTCCGGTGGTGTGCGGCATCTCTGTATTCCAGCAGGTGGCCGTGACAAGTGCGTCACGACTTCGGAGGCAGTCCACGCCCACCGCCGTTGCTACCGCTCCTGAAGCAGAGAGCGCTCCGCCTTTCAGGGCGGAGGTGAATCGCCGCCCGACCGCCCCGGCAACGGTGCTCAGCCGTGCGCACCCACCGGGTCTGCTGCCGCCGAGGGACCCGTGCGCCCGAGAGCAGACGCGACCGCAGCTCGTCCCGCCTCGATCATCTCGGCGGTAGACGAGAAGTCCCGATAGTCGCCCCCCGGCTCGCCGCCGCCGGTGAGCACGATCACTTCCACGTCGGGCGGGAGGGCGGCCAGCTCCCGGGCAAACCTGGCGTGGATCGCCACGAAGAACGCGGTCAGCACGGCTTCAATGGGCCGGCCGGGGGCCGGGGGGCGGTAGTCGAGAGGACCGCAGAGCAGGACGTAGATCCGCTTGATCCCCGCCGCGAGGGGCCGGCTGATGGGGACGTTGTTGACGACGCCGCCGTCGACCAGCAGCTCGCCTCCGATCTCCACTGGCGGGAAGATGGCCGGGATCGCCGCCGAAGCCAGCACTGCCTCGACGGCCGCTCCCCGGGTGAGCCAGCGCTCCTCGCCGCCGGTGAGCGACGTCGCCACTACTTCAAGGGGGATGGGTGCGTCCTCCAGCCGCTCGAAGACGAGGCCCTCTTCGATGATCCGGCGAAGCCCTGTGTTGGCATGGACCGACGGCCGGCGCTGCAAGTATCGCCAAGGCCCGTGCACCCGGCTCCGCGGGAACACGACCTCCCCCGACAGGCTCCTCCAGACAGCCTCGAGGTGTTCCATTCCGGCTGGCGTCGGGTCCCCGCAGTACGCCGCAGCGTTCACCGCACCGACCGACGCACCGTAGACGCGGTCGGCGCTGATGCCCCGCTTGACGAGCTCGGCCAGCATCCCGACTTGCACCGCGCCGCGAGTGCCGCCACCGGCGAGGACGAACGCGGTCGGGACGCTCCGGGATCGGACTGCGCTCGCCGGCCGCCGGCCGCCAAGCCAACGGCGCCAGAGGGATCGGTGCGACACGTCGGTCGTGGACGGCTCGGACCCGTGCTCGACCTCCTCGTGGCTCCCCCCGAGATGAGCAATCATTCGGGGTCTTCCGCCGTGGTGCCGGAGTGGTCTCGGGGCCCGTGGCCGTTGGTCATCGGCGGGTGGACCGTGCGGTCGTCCGGGACGACGCCCGGGCGATGGCGCCGGACCCACGCAGCGCGTCCCTCGCGGTCGCGTCGGACGGCCCAGGTGATGGTGACGACGGCCAGGACGACCATGGCAACGACGAACGCCCCGAAGACGAGGTAGAAGGCCAGCTCTGCTCCCGGAGGGACCGGAGCCGGGAAGGTCGCGGGGAACGGGTGGGCACGCACCCTCTCCAGGCTACGGGCTGGGCGCCTCCCGAGTGTGTGACAACCCCCGTCCACACTGGTGCCATGGACGATGCACCCTCGCTCCGAACTTCGGCCTTGACGGCTGAGGCGTCGCCCCTCATGCCCGAGCCGGCGCTCGCTGCCCTCCGAGGCGACCCCTACCGCCGCCCTCAGGTCGACCACTGCCTGGTCCGTGGTCTGAGGGAGTGGTTGGAGGACGGCGTGGGTGCGGCTGCCAGGGAGTTGCCGCCTGGCTCACCCCCCGTGAGGATCGACCGGCACAGCGGGCGCGGCCCGTCGTCCTCCCACCCTCAGGCGCGACTCGACGTGCCCCGAGCGCGCGGCGCGTTGCTCGGCGCCCTCTTTCGCCAGCTCGTCGCGACCGGTCGGATCGACGACCCGATCGCCGACGCGGTCGAAGCCCTCGCCGCCGGTGGCGACGAGGGCGAGGCGCTCCTGGACCTCCTGCGCTGCCTCACCCCGGCGCAGCGGGCGTCCGTCCGCCGGGAGGTCACTGCAGCCGCCCGCCGTATGGTGGGGCAGTGGGGACCAGTCCCTTCGTCCTGGCGCCCTCGTACGCGCGACCGCGTCGCCATCCCCCTGTGCGGAGGACGTGTGGTCCTCTCCGACACGCTCGACCTCGTGCTCGGCACAGCCCCGGTCGACCGCAGGTCGGTCTGCATCGTCAATCTCTCGCCCGGTGCCGATCCTGAGAGCGAGCGCCAGGACCGCCACTTCGCCGGCCTCCTCGAGACGCTCCGCAGCGGCGCTCCACCGTTCCGTCTCGCCACCTACCGGCTCATGTCCGGCGAGCTCGAGCGCGAGGACGTGACTGACGAGATGCTCTTTTCCTCCGTCCGGCGGGTGATCCGGGTGGCGGCCGAGCAATGTGGACCGGGGCGCTCTGAGGCGACCGCCGCATGACCCGGCCCGAGCACCCCTGTATGCCGGCCGATCGCCTGTGCCGATCGACCGACGTTCCCCAATCGATCTCGGCCTGGAGCACCACGCCGGTGGCCGAGGAGCTGACCGCGGCGCTGATAGCGCCTCGTGGGTACCCGGTGCTCACCGAAGCCGACCGGGGCGAGCTGCGTACCCGGCTCCTGTGGTGCCTCGAGCGGCGCGCCGATCTCCTTGGCGAGGCTCTGACGCGCATCACGCCCTTTGCGCTCCGCCAAAGATTTTTCGGGCGTGCCGTCACCCCTTTCCGGTGGTCCCCGTGGACGGCACGCCGGACCATCGGGATCGCCGCTGTACGTGTTTGCACCACCGGCGCGTTGTACGCCCCTGCCGATGCAGTCGCCACGGTCGTCGCCGAGATGGCCGGCAGGGGCGGGCCGCCCGGGTCCCTCGGGACATGGCTCTCGCGGGCAGCCGCTCCCGTCGTGGCGCTGGTACGGGCCGAAGCCACCACGTGGGCTTCGAACCTCCTGAGTGCTGTCGACTGGTCGCGTCCGGGGCTGAGGCCGGTGATCGGTGCTCCTGATCGGTGGTGGTGCTCTCCGACCATGCCCCGAGTTGCCATACGCGGACGCGTCGACCTCTCGGTCACTTCCGCCGGGAACGGCAACCCTCGAGGTCCGCGCGCAGTCCTCACGGTGTTCGAGGGGTGTCCCTCGCCCGCCAGCCGCGTCGAGCTCGGCCTGGCGCCTCTGGTCTCCGCGTTGACGGGGCCGCTCGAGGACGTCCCCGTGCGAGCGGCCGGATGGTGGCCGGCGGCGGGGCGGCTGCTCACGTTCCCCGTGGGACCTTCGCTGCTCGCAGACGCCGCGGACGCAGTCGCTCAGGCGCTCGGACCACCCTGCCCACCGGTGCCGGTCCCGCCAGCCCCGGTCATGCGCCCCGTTTGACTTCCTCCCACGCCTGAAGGCGTGGGATTCCAGACGGGCTCATGCTGCTGCCCATCGGGTGGTTCGCGTTTCACCGGGTCCCTGTTGGGATGTCCCTCCACGCGCTGCGACGTCGAAGCGGTCCTGACCTGCCGCCCCACATGGCCCACTCCTGCGACGAGATCCATACCGGAGTCAGCGCCGCCATTGCGCGAGGTGAACACGTTGGGCTCGGGAGCGCTCAGCTCAGCTTGGCTGCGCCAGGAGGGACTGCTGCGTCCCGCATCGTGTGAGGATGCCGCCAACCGGGAGCACGTCACGTCTGGGGGCGTAGATCGCCTAGAGTCACGGCGGCCATGGAAGTCCGCCACGACATTCGCAATGTGGCCATCGTGGCCCACGTCGACCACGGCAAGACCACCCTCGTCGACGCCATGCTCCGGCAAACTGGTGCGTTTCGGACCAACGAGGAGGTGGCTGACCGGGTCCTCGACTCCGGTGAGCTCGAACGGGAAAAAGGGATCACGATCCTCGCCAAGAACACGGCCGTCACCGTCGATGGCATGAAGATCAACATCGTCGACACTCCCGGTCATGCCGACTTCGGGGGAGAGGTCGAGCGTGGGCTCACCATGGTGGACGGCGTCTTGTTGCTGGTCGATGCCTCCGAGGGTCCCCTTCCCCAAACCCGCTTCGTCCTTCGAAAGGCACTGGAGGCCCGCCTCCCCGTCATCCTGGTCGTGAACAAGGTGGATCGAGCTGACGCCCGCGTCGATCACGTCGTCCACGAGGTGGAGGAGCTGTTCTTGGACCTGGGAGCCGACGAGGAGCAGGTTGGCTTTCCCATCCTCTATGCGAATGCCCGCGCGGGTTGGGCCACCGCAGAACGCGGACAGACCGGGACCGATTTGGGTCCCCTTTTCGACGCCATCACGAGTGCGATCCCCGGGCCGGTCTTCGACCCTCACGCGCCCCTCCAAGCTCTGGTCTGCAACCTGGACGCATCCCCCTACGTCGGTCGTCTCGCCCTTTGCCGGGTGTACCACGGCACGCTCCGAAAGGGTGCTCCAGTCGCATGGTGCCGCCTCGACGGGAGCATCGAGCCGGCCAAGGTGACCGAGCTCTACGTGACGAGCGCGCTCGACCGCGTGCCAGTCGACGAGGTCGGGCCCGGCGAGATTGCCGCGGTCGCCGGGATGGCGGCCATCACCATCGGCGAGACCCTTGCCGATCCCGATCACCCCGAAGCCCTCCCGGCGATCGTCGTGGACGAGCCAAGCCTCACGATGACCATCGGCATCAACACCTCTCCTTTGGCGGGGAGCGGGGGTGGCACTGGGCTCAAGCTCACGGCCCGCCAGGTGAAAGGGCGCCTCGATGCCGAGCTGGTGGGCAACGTCTCACTCCGGGTCAGTGCCACCGATCGCCCGGATGCATGGGAAGTTCAAGGGCGCGGTGAGCTCCAGCTCGCGGTGCTGGTGGAGACCATGCGTCGGGAAGGATTCGAGCTGACTGTCGGCAAGCCCCAAGTCGTGACCCGTGTCAACGGCGGTGTGCTCGAGGAGCCGATGGAGCGTGTCTCCATCGACGTGCCGGCCGAGCACCTCGGTGTCGTGACGCAGCTCTTGGCCGTTCGCAAGGCCTCGATGATCGAGATGGTGAACCACGGGACTGGATGGGTCCGCTTGGAGCACCGGGTGCCTGCGCGCGGGATCGTCGGTTTTCGTACCGAATTTCTCACCGAGACCCGGGGCACCGGAGTCCTCCATCACGTCTTCGATGGTTGGGAGCCATGGTGCGGCGAGCTCAAGGTGCGGCGGAACGGCTCGATGGTCGCCGATCGCAGGGGGGTGACGACTGCTCACGCCCTCATGAGCCTCCAGGATCGAGGGACGCTGCTCGTCGGCCCGGGGATCGAAGTCTACGAGGGCATGATCGTCGGCGAGAGCACCCGAAGCGAGGAAATGGACGTGAACCCAACGAGGGAGAAGAAGCTCACCAACGTGCGATCTTCGACGGCCGAGGAGCTGGAGCGCCTCACCCCGCCGATGGTGCTGTCGCTCGAGCAGGCACTCGAGTTCATCGCCGACGACGAGTGCGTCGAAGTGACGCCGGCAGCAATTCGGCTCCGAAAAGTCGTCCTGGACAAAACGGTTCGCGGCCGCCGGCGGGGTCGTGAGAGATCCGCCGCGGCTACCGCCAGGCCTGAAGTCACTCAGGGAAGGTCCGGCGGGCGGTAGCGATAGCCGAACCCTCTCACGCTCTCGATCGGGCACTGCCTCGCCCCACTCCACCCAAGCCGGCCGCGGAGGCTCCTCACCGTCGACTTCACACGATCGGTACTCGATCCGCTGGAGTCGCCCCACACCGTCTCGAGGAGGTGCGAGACGGAGACAACCTGGCCTCGTTGGCGCACCAGCGCGAGCAGCAGGCGGTGCTCCATCGGGGTGAGGGTGACCGGCACGCCCTGGAGGGCCACCGTTGTCCTGTCGAAGTCCACTGACAACACCCCGTCGTCATAGAGAGATGGCCCCTCGGTGGAGGGAGGCTGGCGGCGCAAGAGCGCGCCGATCCTGGCAATCAGCTCGGCATGGCTGAACGGCTTCGTCAGGTAGTCGTCGGCACCGCCGAGCAATCCCCGGACCTTTTCTTCCTCGAGCCCTCGCGCAGTGAGGATCAGCACCGGCACGGGGCTGGCCTTGCGTATTCTCCCGAGCACTTCCCATCCGTCCATCTGGGGCAGTCCAAGGTCCAAGATCACCACGTCTGCCCGGTCCGCCGCGAATCTCTGCAGGCCGCGCTCGCCATCGGGTTCCCACTGGGGGAGATGACCTGCTCGCTGCAGCACCAGTTCGAGTGATCGGCGGATATCAGGATCGTCTTCGATCACAAGGACGCGGGCTGATCTCAACGGGCTCGATCCCCCGAGACCATTCCAGAAAGCGGCGAGAGGATCGCTGGCTGCTCGCGAGCACCCGTCAGCTCCACGGTGAACGTGGTCCCCTCGTGCAAGGTGCTCTTCACCTCGACGGTCCCTCCGTGGAATTCGGCTACTCGCTTGACGACGGCCAAGCCGAGACCCGATCCGCTCGTCACCTCCTGCCTGGCGTTGGAGGCTCGATAGAAGCGCTCGAAGACCCTGTGCTCCTCTCCTTCGGGAATGCCGATGCCGGTGTCGGACACCTCGATCCGCCAGGAGGTGCCGGTCGGCAATGCTCGGACGTCTACCCGCCCCCCCGAAGGGGTGAACCGAACTGCGTTGACCAGCAGGTTGTCGACGAGCTGGCCGATCCGCTGAGCGTCACCTCGAAGCGGCGGGCCGGCCTCCGTGTGCACCTCGAGCCGGACCCCGCGCGCGTCGGCCACCGGGCGGACCGAGGACGCTGCAACGTTCACGACTGACCGGACCTCCACCCAGTCGAGATCCGCCGGGACCGGTTCCAAGCCAAACCGGTCCAAGAACAAGAGGTCGTCCACCATGCGCTGGAGCCGGTCGACGTTTCGTCCGATGACCGACAGCATCTCTCGGTGGTCTTCGGCGCTGCCGCCTTCGAGCCCGTCGCTCAGAAGCTGCGTGAAACTGGCGATCGCGGTGAGCGGCGTACGGATCTCGTGCGACACCGACGCGAGGAGCTCGGACTTGAGGGTATCGAGCTCGACAAGCCGAGCATTCTGCCGGCGCTCCATCTCCAGCAGGTACTCGCGCTCCGCGGCGAGGGCAGCATCCTCGGTCACGTCTCGCATGAGCCACACGTAGCCCAGGCTCGTATCACCATCCTCGATGGGGACGAAATCGATGCCGATGCTGCGGCCGTCAACTAGGAGAAAGCGTGCATCGACTTCGAGGCGCCGGTGCTCGACGATCTCCCCCAACCGAGCTTCGCATTCCACAGGATCTGCCCAGACGCGCTGCAAGCGGTGCCACCACCGGCCTGCACCTTCTTCGAGCATGTCCTCGGGCGTCCCGGGAACCTGCAAGACCTTGAAGAACGCGGGGTTCACCGCTACGGCCATCCCGTGCTCGTCGCAGACGTGCACCCCCAGGTGCATCGCTTCGAGGAGCCCTGACAGACGGGCATTCGCCGAGCGCAGCGCCTGCTCGGACTGCCGGCGCTCGGTCACATCCCGAGAGTGCAGGACGATGCCGCGCACGGACGGCTCGTCCGCCAGGTTCACCCCGACGGTCTCGATCCACCGGCACTCCCCCGAGGGTGCCACCAGCCGAACCTCATGGAGGATCCCTTCGGATCCCCGAGGCTGCTCGACAAGCGCTTGGAGGACCTGCCGAGCGTCTGTCCGGTCGTCGGGGTGCACGCACGACCACCACCCGGCGGTCGCCAATTCCTCGGCGTCGAGCCCGAGGTTCCACGCTGTCGACACACTGCTGGATCGCCACGTCCCGTCGGATTCGAGGATCGTGAGGACCTCGGGCGAGCGGTCGAAGATGACTTGCAGCCTCTCGTCACTCAGATGGAGCGCTTCGAGCACCTGCTGGTGCTCGGTGAGGTCGTCTGCCACGAGCAACCACCCGCGCGGCGGTCCGTCGTCGGGGCAGATCGGTGCGACCCGGGAGCGGATCCAGGTGGTCGTGGCGCCACCGGGAGAAAGCACCCGCGACTCGTAGGAGACCGACGAGGCCGTCCGGACCGCCTCACTCCCGGCCCGCCGGGCGTCAGCAAGATCATCTGGATGCACGTAGACACTCCAGTGCAGCCCCTTGATCTCGGAGGACAACCACCCAGTCAGTTCGGTCCAGCGCTGGGAGGCGTAGACGACCTTGCCGCGATCGTCCATGAACATCAGCGCCACCATGGATCCGAGGACGTCCAGCACCACACGCCACCCCCACGTTCGCTTGGTCACAATCTACCGTGCCTCACCGGACGGCGGCAGGACGCGGTTCCCGGCTGGCACTTGGTTCGGGTTCTCGCAGGGGCCACTCGCATCGGGTTCTCGCAGCGGGCAATCGAGCAGGCGTGATGGAACCATTCCCACCGCCCGCCGGCACGTTGGTGAGACATCCTCTGAGCGTTTGGCATCCGCGACCGGTCCACCTTCTGTACCCTGGCCATGCGGGCTCCGGCGCTCCGGAGCTCTCCGCGTTGGAGGGATGGCAGAGCGGACGAATGCGCGGCTCTTGAAAAGCCGTGGAACTCCGGTTCCCGTGGGTTCGAATCCCACTCCCTCCGCCAGCCGGCGGGCAACAGCTCGACGGCGCTCGCTCGAGGTCATTCCATCTGTGCTCGAAGTTTCGACAGCCACTGCTCGGCCTCGTGCCAGGCTTTGCCGGCACGGCGCCGGCGAGCAGATGCATGTGCGCCCGCCGCAGGGTACGAACCGAGGAACTTCACTCCGGCCAGCTCGGCGTGGAGGGTACGCAGGCAGTCGGCGACGATCTCGTCGGCAAGATGCCCGTCGAGGTCGATGACGAAGCAGTAGTCGCCCAACCCGAGCTTGGTGGGACGCGACTCGAGCTTGGTCAGATTGATGTTGCGCGCCGCAAACTCTCCGAGGATCCCATGCAGGCTTCCCGGACGGTCCGAACGCTGGTAGCACACGATGCTGGTTCGGTCGTGCCCGGTTGGAGCGGGCACGCCGGTGCGGGACACTGCGATGAAACGGGTCTGGTTCCCCGGATAGTCCTCCACGTCCTCGGCGATCACCGCCAGCCCGTAGAGCTCAGCCGAGAGCCGGGGCGCGATCGCTGCATCACCTTGGGCACCTCGCTCCCCGACGCAACGCGCTGCTTCGGCAGTCGAATTCGCAGCGGCCGTCGACGCTTGCGGAAGGTTGGCGGCGAGGTACTTGCGGCACTGGGCCAGGGCCACTGGGAACGAGAGCACACGACGCACCTGATCGATCTCGGTCCCGGGCACCGCCATCAGATGGAGATGGATGTCCAGCACCACCTCGCGCTGGATGAGCAGGTCGAAATCCAGCACCAGCGCGTCCAGGGTGTCCCGCACGGTCCCGTCGATCGCGTTCTCGACCGGCACGAAACCGATCGCTACGTCGCCCGAGTCGACCGCTTCGAGCACTTCGGCAATGGTGGCCCGCGGCTCGAGGCGGGCGTGACGATAGTCGGGAACCGAGAGGAGGGCTTCCTCGGTGAAGGTGCCTTCGGGCCCGAAAAAAGCGATCGAGGTCGCAGAGGTGCTCACACCCGGGCAGGATAGTGACCCTGATGGACGAGCCCGCGATCCGCCAACTTCTCGACGACGTCGTCTCGGGTGCCTGCCCTCCGGACGAGGCCGTCCATCGGCTGCGACGTCTCCCGTTCGCCGATCTGGGGTTCGCTCGTATTGACCACCACCGTCCGCTGCGGCAGGGCATCCCCGAGGCGGTCTACGGTCCCGGCAAGACTCCCGGGCAGTGCGCTGCCATCGTTTCCGAGCTGCTCTCCGAGGCTGGGGGGCCGGTCATCCTGACCCGAGCCGACGAGGAGCAGGCAGCAGCCGCTGCCAGCGCGGCGGCAGTGTCGGGATACCCCGATGGTGCTGTCACCCGGATTGGACCGACGGCCACCGTCTCGTGGCGACCTGCCGAGAAGCGCTCTGGTCGGGTCACGATCGTCACTGCCGGCACCGCGGACCTGGCAGTGGCCGGCGAATGCGAGGCTGTCCTCCACGCGCTGGGCTTCTCACCAGTGCTGCTGGCCGACTGCGGAGTCGCGGGCCTGCATCGCATCGTCGCCGTGGCTGATGACCTCGCGAACGCTGACGCAGTTGTCGTGGTCGCCGGAATGGAGGGCGCGCTGGCCAGCGTGGTCGGAGGCATCACCGCCGCTCCCGTCGTTGCCGTGCCGACGAGCGTCGGGTACGGCGCGTCGTTCGAAGGCATGACGGCGCTCCTGGCCATGCTCGCATCGTGCGCCGCCGGGGTGACGGTGGTCGGGATCGACAACGGGTTTGGCGCCGCGTGCGCCGTGGCGCGGCTGCTACGATGACAATCTCCAAACCTCCGCTCCGCCCGCTCGCCGCATGGTTCCATTGTTTCGCCGGCATCTCGGGGGACATGGCCCTGGGTAGCCTGATCGACGCGGGTGCCGACCTGCAGGAAGTGCTCGCCTTGTTGCGCCGCCTCCCGTTCGACGGGTGGGACCTCCGTGTCGAGTCCACCTCCCGCGGGGGTGTGAGCTGCGCACACGCCATCGTCTCGGCACCGGCGTCGCGTCCGGTGCCCGAGGCAGGGTCAGGGGCAGGGGCAGGGTCGCATGCTCCGAGCGTGAGCGGCGTGACGAGGACCCACGCCGACATCGTCGAGCTCATCCGCGCGGCACGCCTTCCCGATCGCGTCGCGTCTCGGGCGCTGGCCATCTTCGCTTCGCTCGCCGACGCCGAGGGCCGTGTGCACGGTCTCGACCCCCGGAGTGTTCATTTCCACGAGGTCGGAGGCCACGACGCCATCGTCGACATCGTCGGCACGGCAGCAGCTCTCGAAGTCCTGGGGGTGGATGAAGTGGTCGCGTCCCCGGTCGCCATCGGTACCGGCACTTTGCGAAGCGAACATGGCATCCTGCCCAACCCGGCACCGGCAGTCGTCCACCTACTGCGAGGTGCCCCCACGTACGGCCGCTCGACCGAGGTGGAGCTCACCACGCCGACCGGCGCCGCCATCCTGGCTGCGCTGGCCGTAGGTTATGGACCGATGCCGCCGGTGGAGATCTTCGCGAGCGGCTACGGCGCCGGCAGCGCCGTTCTCGACGATCTTCCCAACTGCCTCCAAGTGGTCATCGGCCGAGCGACCGCCGGTGCCCGGGGCGGGTTCGGTTCGCCCCTCGTCGTGCTCGAGACCAACGTCGACGACGTCACCGGTGAGCAATTGGCCTACGCGGTGGCCCAGCTGATGGAAGGCGGTGCTCTGGACGCCTGGATCTCCCCGATCGTCATGAAGAAGGGGAGGCCCGCCCACACGCTTCACGCGCTCTGCTCCCCAGAGCTGGCTGACGCTCTGAGAGAGGTGCTCCATCGGACCACCGGCACGTTCGGAGTGCGCGCGGTGCACACCGAGAGGTGGGCGGTGCCCAGGGCTCACGACGAGGTCGATGTCCTCGGCTCTCGCGTGGCGATGAAGGCCGGAGGGGGTCGAGTGAAGGCCGAGTTCGAAGATGTTGCGGAAGTGGCCGGCCGTACCGGTCTCCCCCTCCAGGAGGTCAGCTCCCGAGCCGAAGAGGCGTGGCGCAGGCAGCGCGAACGAGACGATGGGCCGGCAACGGGCCAAACGGGTGCACACGCTGACGAGCGGGCGGGTCCCGACGATCCGGGGACTGGGTCATGACGCGGACCTGGAACCGTCGAGCCCCCGTGGTGGCAGGCGTCGTGGGAGTCCTTGCGATCATCACCGTCGTCTCCCTGCTTGCGAGCGGCGTGTGGGGTTGCCAACAGCTACCTTCGATATCACTTACCATCTACGAGCATGCGTCGTAGAGCACGAGGGTGAAGCTCTTTGAGTGGGCTGAGCAAGAAGGCGTGCACTACCAGACCCAATGGCGGTGGTTCCGGGACGGCCAGCTTCCTGT
>JAJYWG010000090.1 GCA_021791615.1 Actinomycetes bacterium | reverse complement strand
GCACGGATCTCCTCGCGCTCGTCCGCGCGAAGTGGTTGCCCTGGCATGATGGTCTCTCCACTGGTCGTTGTTTCGGGGTGACCCGGCCATCATGGCCGGACCGTTGCAACGACTGGTGGAACTCGCCGACTCTAGCGGCGCCTGCCCCATAGCGCCAGCGAGCGGCTCGGGATGGAGTGGCCACAAACGCCGGCTGCCAGCGCAATTCGAGGCCGCGACTCTGGCTCGGAATGTGACGTTCGCAGGGCCGGAGATGCCCGATTGGTTCGGCCACTTGGTTTGGCTTGAAGAGGTCCGCCCCCTTTCAAGCAGAACTTCACCCATCCAAGGTGTCCCCAACCGCCGGTCTCGGGGCGCGTTGTCGATGTTCAGCTTTGGTCACTCATCGCGGTCAGGTGAGCCGATCTTTCAGTCTGTTGCTCCGCTCGGCTCCAGGGGTGAATGTGCTCTTCTGGGCCAGCGCGAGCGGTGAGGATCGTGCCACGCCATGATCGTGACAGGCGGACGGCTTGTAGCCTCGGTTGGGTGGATGAGGGAGAGACGACCGTTGATGGGATGGGTGAGCGCGCCAGTCGTCGGGAGGCGAGAGCGTTGATCGCGGCATATCACGAGGAGCAGTTGGGGTTGCTCCTGGAGCGGGTGAGGGAAGGGTTCGTCAGGCTGGATGCTGGCGAGATCAACGTTTTCGAGCTGGACGAGCTGATCCACCATTACAAGCGTTCGGCCGCCGAGTTGTGGAGGTTCTGCGGGTCCTCGGGCGGCGGGTGGGTGCGGGCGGCGCGGACGGTGGAGTTCTTGCATGACGAGGGAGATAAGCCGGACTGGTGGGGGGCGGGGGCTTCCCGGGGGCGGCGTGGCCGAGAAGACTGATAGCGGGGTCTACCGCTGGGAGTTCAAGCCGCGGTTTCGCCGGCATGGTTTCGGGTGGAGATCCCAGCCAGCGATCGGGCGGATCAAGGAGGCGGTGAGCGAGATCAAGAGGGTTGCCCGCCACGACCCGGTGCTGGCGGGCGAAGGTGCGGTGGTGCTCTTGGAGCGGTTATCTCCGGCGCTGGAGCATGTGGATAGCTCGTCGGGGGCCATCGGCACGGCAGTGAACAACGCGATTTCTGCTTTGGTGCCGCTGATCGCCGCCGCACCGGCGGACGCTAAGACCCGCGACCGCTGGCTGGAAAGGCTGTGGGCGGCTCATGAAGCCGACCGTATTCCCTACATCGAGACGTTGACCGACTATTGGGGGGAGCTGTGTGGCTCCAAGGAGGTGGCCTCGGCCTGGGCCGACGACCTGGTTGGGATCACCCGGATGGCTCGTGGCTCCGACCCGAACCTTCGAGGTCATTTCCATGGGACAGCCGCGTGCCTGAGCGCGCTGTACCGAGCCGAGCGCTACGAGGAGATCCTCGGCATCCTGGAATCGGAGAGGATGTGGCATTACCGGCGGTGGGCGGTGATGGCACTGACCGCGCTGGGCCGCAAGGCCGAGGCCATCCAGTACGCGGAGTCCTGCCGGGACCCGTGGACACCCGACGGGGCGGTCGATGCCGTCTGCGAGGAGATCCTGCTTTCCTCCGGGCTGGTCGACGAGGCCTACACCCGCTACGGTCTGCGGGCCAACCGGGCCGGCACCTACCTGGCCACATATCGAGCGGTGGCCAAGAAGTACCCCCACAAGAAGCCTGCAGACGTGTTGGCTGATCTGGTGGCCACCACGCCCGGTGAAGAGGCTAAGTGGTTCGCGGCGGCGAAGGACATCGGGCTCTACGATGAGGCGCTGGCTCTGGCCCAGAGCGGGCCGTGCGATCCGAGAACGCTCACCCGGACGGCCCGGGATCTGGCCGAAGACCAACCAGCGTTCGCCGCGGCTGTCGGCCTGTTGGCCCTCGAGCGGCTGGCCCAAGGCGACGGCTTCGACATCACTGCCGCCGATGTGTGGGCCGCCTACCAGCACACGATGAGGGCCGCCGAACACGCCGGCCGATCCGGCGAAGTCCGGCAACGTATTAGGCAACTGGCCGCAAGCGAAGGCCCCGGCGGTTTCCTCAGCAGGGTCCTGGCTCGGGAGCTCGGCCGTTGAGACAGCGCGCCATCATCCATGTCGCCGGTCCCGAGGGAGCCGGCAAGACCACGTTCATCGAGAGTGTCTTGCAGCGGGTCGACCCGCCGATCCTTGTAGCGCGCTGCCGCCGGGACAACAGGCTGGCCGAGCCGAAAGAGACGTCGCCGCGAACAGAGCCAGAGTTGCGCCGCTACCGCGAGGCGGGCGCCGGCGGTGTCGCGCTATTCACCTTCCCGGAAGCCGCGGCCACCACTGACGACTTCTTCATGACAGACCTGATGGTCGAGTACTCCAGGGCCGTCGTGCTTGAAGGTGACAGCCCTCTCTCCTGTGTTGACCTGTCGGTGTTCGTCGCGCCAACGCCCCATGGGCGGGAACGACTCTTCGTCCGCCGGTCCACACCAAGGCCCAGCCGGCGCAAGCAAGCTGCTCACCTCGAGCGGCTACTCGAAACGCCAGACGGTGTAGCTGAGCTGATGGGACGACTGGTCGGGGAACCGCTGGCCGCGATGTTGCGATTTCAGCCCGAACTGGTTGAAGCTGCACGGACGGAACTCCTGGAGAAGCTCGGCCATGCTCGGCAGTCTCCGGCGCCTCCCCCGACGAAGCGGTGGGCGGTCAGCGAGCGCTACGTCGGTATCGAACGGGCTCAACTCGCCATCGTGAATGTCCGCGACGAGGATGAGCGCCGGAGAGCCGACGAACTCGTCTCCAACTTGGTCAAGCTGCGCCAGGACGAGGAACTTTTCTCGGACATCCTCGGATACCGCGGCAACCGGATACCCATCACCGCAGTCGCGGCCAACCTCGCAGATCCCGCCGACCCAGGCGCGAAGAAGGCCATCGCCAAGGTCCGGCGAGTCGTCCAGTCCAGATCGGTCTAGCGAGGTGGTAATACGGCGTCCGGTCTTCCCCTGAACGAGAGGGAGTGTCTGTGCAAGAGGAGTGGAGCCGGAAAGGCGCAACACTCAGTGACAAGACCGCACGCAAGGAGTTCGGTCTGACCCAGAAGGAGATCGAGGCGGCCATCGACGCCGGTCAGCTCCAGTACCGAGTTGGCGTCATCCACGGCAACCCCTGGTTGAGACTCCTGCGCCGCGAGGTCGAGGAGCTCATGAAGAGCACCCACAACGACCGCGACCATCGGCAGCGGCGCGCCCGGGCCGAGTTGGCGCGGGTTGACCGCGATTTGAAGAAGCTCCGGTCCGAGGTCACGGCGCTGGAGGAGCATCGGGCGAAACTCCTCGCTGATCTCGAAGCATGACCTTGAGGGGGCGAGACCGTCCCGTACTCGCGGCGCCGATGCGACCACCTATCCCAGTTCGCCGGCCTGGGGTCACTTGCTAACTGGCTCGACTCGTTCGATCGTCTCCACTCGGTCCAGTGAACGATCGAATGATGCGACTCGCTGTACGCCCGTGCTCTCCGCACACGCGACCAGATAGGCCTCGGCAAAGTCGACCCTGTCGCTCTCGTACACCTCGACGGCCCGGAGTAGCAGGGCAGGATCTACGCAGACAACCGAATCGAAGGCCACGAGCGAACGGAGCGCTTGGGCGACTTGAGCGCGCGGTGCCTCATAGAAGGACTCGAGCACGTAGACGGTCTCGGCGGCGACGACGTCGGTGAGCAGCAGTTCGGTCTCCGTGCGCAGGTATTCCGTCGCCGCCGCAGCCATGTCCGGGGGATCACCCGTGAGATGTCGGACCAAGACGTTGGTGTCGACGAACGCCGTCACCGCCGCGCGGCCGCCCGCCCGCTCTTCGTCCTACGGATCACCTGATCCCACGCGACGTTGCGCTTGGCGGCCGGGACCCGGACCGTGCCGGCGAGATCCAAGAAGTCCGGGACCTTCGCCAGTACCGCCCGGCTGCCTTCGACGCGGAAGACGACCTCATCGCCATCCTCGATGCCAAGGGCGTCACGGACCGCCTTCGGTACGGTGACTTGTCCCTTCGAGGTCACTCTCGCGGCTACGTCCACTTCTCACCCTCCTTACTCCGTACAGAAGGTAAGGATACTAGGCGAGCGGACCGCCACCGACGGGACGTCTCAGAATGACCATGTGCGAGTTCGGTGGGGTGACACCGAACGCCGGATGTGCGCGCAATGGTCAGCGATGAGGTATCGAAGACGTTAGGCGCCAGTGTTGGACCACCTAACTCAGATGGCATGTGATACTTCGGTGTGACCGAGGATGAACTTCTCGGAAGGCGTGTACGGGTGGGCGCTGCCGACCTTGACCGGTGGTGCCGGAGGCACCTCGGTACCGGTGTCGACCAGGTGCTCTTCTCGGCCGGCCACCTCTCGACGGTGCTTGGGGTCGAGCTGGCGTCCGGACGACAAGTCGTCGTGAAGATCCGGCACCGCTCTGATCGGCTGACAGGGTGCGCCGCGGTGCACCGTCGCCTTTTTGACCGGGGCTTTCCCTGTCCCGAGCCGCTGATAGATCTCGAACCGATGGGCAGTCTTGCGGCGAGTGCCGAGGCGATGGTGAGCGGAGGCAGCCTCTACCCGCCGTCGGGACGGACACCGGGGCCGTTCGCTGAAGCACTGGCGACGCTCGTGGCGCTCGCACCACCGCCGACCGAAGTCGCTTCCCTCGACCCGTTGCCCGCCTGGATGACTCCAGATCTCGACGCCACAGCACTTTGGCCGGCGCCCGACGACAGTGATGTCGACCTCAACGCGCTTGGCGGGCCAGCCTGGATCGACCACGCAGCATGGGTCGCTCGGAGCAGATTGGCGGCCTCAGCGCTGCCCGTCGTCGTTGGACACGGTGACATCTACACCGGGAACATGACTGGCTCGAAGATCATCTCTTGGCCGTCTGGGATTGGGACAGCGCGATCGCGGCCTCCGAACCTGTGATCGCGGGCCTGGCTGCTGCCGTCTACCCTGCAAACAGCGCCGGGTCGGAAGCGACCATCCATGAGACGACGGCCTTTCTCGATGCGTACCAGGCGACACGGGGCACTTCAGCGCGAGCGAGCTCGCGGTGGCCTGGGCCGCAGGACTGTGCAACCGGGCCTTCGACGCCAAACAGCAGGCAGTGACCGAAGGCCGACCGAGATCGCTGACCGAGGCAGAAGCGATCGAACGATGCCGGCAAGTCGAGACCCTATGAGCCGCCCCCACCAGATGGCGCGTCCCCTCGTGAGGCGCCCATAACGACGACGACCATGCCCGGGCACGTGCCTCCGAACGCCGGCTCGCGGGCGACCGCGAAGTGGAGGCTCAGCGGCCGCAGTCAACGGCGACTTCGAGCGCCTCGCAAAGCTGCCGCATCCTGACGTCGGCCAGGCGCCCGATCCGTTCGGTGAGCACGCCGA
>JAJYWG010000316.1 GCA_021791615.1 Actinomycetes bacterium | reverse complement strand
GCGTCCCGGCCCTATGGCAGGCGGGCGAGAAGCGTGTAGAGGATCGGCAGCGGCTCGGCACCAAGTCGTAGCCGGTAGCGGCCGTCCGCCTCAGGTGTACCGAGGTCACCTCTGAAATCGAAGGTTGCAGAGGTGGCTTCCTCGAGGTAGGCGATCTGCCAACCCGCTCGGACGGCGGCGGTCACGATCTCACCCAGGCCGTGTGCGTACTGCACCGTTCGGGTCGAGGACAGGTTCGCCGAGCGGTCGGTGTAGGTCCCAGGAGTATCGAAATAGTGCGGTCCGTCGAAGTTGTAGGGGAAGTCCGTGACGGGCGGGTCGTAGGTGTCGAACATGGTGACGACGGGGTGGCCGTCTACGAGCACGAGGTGTCCGCTCCTTCTCACCAGCCGGGCAGCTGCCGCCATCCAGGTGTCTACGTCATCGATCCAGGGAAGTACGCCGAAGGTTGCGTATACCAGGTCGAACTTGCCATGGAGTTCGTGGGGCGGATCGCAGGCGTCGGCCTCTACGAAGGTCACATGCACGCCGCACTGCTCGGCGAGGGTTGCCGCCTTCGACAGCGACGCCGGGGAGAAGTCGAGGCCGGTCACACGAGCCCCCGCGCGAGCGAGGAGGATCGAGTCGAAGCCAATGTGGCACTGGACGTGGCAGACATCCAGCCCGCCGACGTTCCCGACGGCTCGGTCGAGCGCAGCTTGCTCCTCTGCGTCAAGTGAGACAGTGCCGGCGATCAGTCCTGCACTGTCGTAGTAGCGATCCTGACCGTGGACCGCAGCTCGCGCGTCCCAGTTGGCGCGATTGAGGTGGTGAGCCGTCGTATCCGTGAGACCAACTTAGTGGTCGGGTTGCTGCCGAACAAAATCACCCTCCAGGCGATGTACGTGTTATCAGCGCTGCGCTGCAGACCCGGCGTTCTGGGACGCGCTCTCTCTGTTGATATGGGGCGCGACCGCGAATGTTTAGGGGAACCCGACGATGGTGCCGGCCGGGGAGGTGGTTCGTCCGGAGAGGTTGGGAGAGTCAGCCGCCGGCGACGAAGGCGACGACGACGTAGGTGGCGTGCCGATCGAAGTCCTGGCGTCGCCGGTCGTAGACCGTGGTCGTTCTTGGGTCGGCATGGCGGGCGGCTACTTGGACTTCTCGGAGGGGTACGCCGGCGTCGAGGGCAGCCATGATGAAAGCTGCTCGCAGCATGTGGGGATGTACCAGTCCGAGCTCCGCCCGCTTGCCGATCGATCGCACCCAGCGGTGCGCGGTGCGCCGATCCAGGCGCTGCTGGTCATGGCGCAACAGAATGGGGCCGTCTCGCCGTTCCCCGACCGCTAGGTCGATGGTGCGGGCCGTGCGCGGCAGGAGCGGGATGAGGGCGGGCTTGTTGCCCTTGCCGATGATGCGCAGCACTCGGTGGCCTCGTTCTAAGGCCATGTCCTCGATGTTGGTCGCGCATGCTTCGCTCACCCGTAGCCCGTTCAACCCGAGCAGCACGGCTAGCGCGGCGTGGGCGTGATCGAACCGCTCGGCAGTGAAGAGGAACCGTCCGAGCTCTCCTCGGTCCAGCCCGCGCCGCTCGGTTGGGTGCACGGTGGGTCGGCGCACGTATTGGGCCGGGTTGGAGGAGATCCGTCCGTCGATGTGCGCGAAGCGGTGGAAGCCGCACGCCGTGGACAGGCGACGGTCGATCGTCGAGGCGGCCAGACCGCGTTCCTCCATGGATGAGCGGTACATCTCGAGGTGGGGGCGGGCTGCCTCGAGCACCGCCAAGTCGTGATCGGCGGCCCATTGGAAGAGGTTGCGCAGATCGTGACGGTAGGCGTCGAGGGTTCGGCCGCTGTAGCGGGCGAGGAATGCCACAGCGGCGAGTTCGGCCTCGTCCGGTGCGATCGGCTCGTCCCACGAAGCCAACAGCTGAGTTGTCGGGTGCAGTGTGGTCATGAGTGCCTTCTCCTTCGGTGGCAGGTGAGGAGGCCAAGCCAACACCCAGGGTCGGTGGCGCCGACTTGCGCCTATTCACATGCCCACCACCACCTCGTCGTACTTAGTACTACACTTGTGTGGTGGCAGGAGTGGACTGGTCCTACCGGGCCGACTACATGCGAGAACGCCATGGGATCGAAGTGGAATGGGCGAGCGAGGCACTCGAAGACCCCGACGCTCTCCGCATCGACCCCGATCCGGCCAGCCGATCGGGACGGTCGGTGAGGACCATCGGCAACTCGACCAGCGCCGGCCACCTCGTCACCGTGATCACCGTCGAAGAAGCCGGAATCACCTACGGCGTGAACGGATGGAAATCCAACGAGATCGACATCCGCCGCTATCGGGAGGAACGACCATGAGCGACATAGACAAGATCATCGAGGCCGAAACCGAGGCGTCGGAGAGCAACCGAGATGCCCCTATCCCCGAAGGAGCCAAGATCACCCGGCCGAACAGGGGTCGCTCCACCGTGTATTCGATCCGGCTGAACCCCGACGAGGTCGCCGCGCTCCAGTCCATCTCCGACGCAGCCGGCGTCCCGGGATCGACCCTCGCCCGATCGTGGATCGTTGAACGCATCCAAGAAGAACAGGCCGGTCTCAGCGACGCCGAAGCCGAACTGCGCGCCGCCCAGCGCCACCTCACCCACCTACAGCGGCACCTCCGCCAACAGGCCTCGTAGCAACTCCAATAGCGCCCGCAAGCCGGCGGTCAGGGCAACTTGGTCCGTCACGACGGACTCGCCGTTCGGAGATACCTCGAGCCGTTTCCGGGAGTGGCGACTTCGGCGCGGCTCTCCTTGCTCATCCGCAAGGTGATGGAGTGAGGAGATGATGGAGTGAGCGAGGAAATCCTGGCCGGGGGAGTCGCCAACGCGGGGAAGGTCATCCGCTCGGGCGCGCATGTCTTGCGTCCCGGCAATGTCCGCACCGGGGTGATCCACGAACTCTTGCGGTACGTCCGCGCCAGCGGCTTCGATGGCGTCCCCGAACCGGTGGGCATCGATCCCGACGGCCGGGAGCGACTGGTGTTTGTCGAGGGGGAGGTGCCATGTCCCCCGTTCCCAGAGTGGTCCCAGTCCGATGCAGCGTTGGCCTCGACGTCCAAGTTGCTGGCCGGCTATCACCGCGCCGTGGCCGGTTTCGTGTGGCCATCAGGGGTTCCGTGGTGTGACGAGCTGGCCGATCCCGCGGGCGGTCCGATCATGTGTCATAACGATGTGTGCCCCGAGAACGTGGTCTACCGTCACGAACTGGCGGTTGGTTTTTTGGACTTCGACTTCGTAGCGCCCGGCCGGCCGATCTATGACCTCGCTCAGCTGGCCAAGATGTGCGTGCCGATCGATACCCCCGAAGATGCCGCCCGTCTGGGCCGCGGGTCGCTCGATGCGTTCCACCGGCTTCGGGTTGTCGCCGATGGCTACGGGCTGCCGCCCGGCCGGGAGCCGTTTCTAGACGTGTTGGCCAAGGCCATCGAGACCGGTGGGCGGTTCGTTCGTCGACGAGTCGAGGACGGCGAGCCGGCCTTTGTCGACATGTGGAACCATATGGGCGGCCAAGCCCGCTATGACCGCCGCCAGAAGTGGTTCGAGCGCAATCGGGACCAGTTCCTCCACGCCCTCGGATGAGTGGCATGTGGTCTGATCCGGGGGCGCGCAGATCCGGCGATCTGGGCGAGGGGTGATCCGCGTTTCGATCGTCAATAGGGGATATGGCGATCGGGCGGGACGTCAGCCGAAAAGGCGCTCTTCCAATTCGGATCTCGTGATCCCATGGTGCGACGCGACTTCGCCGAGGATGGCCGCCAACGTGCCAACTCGGAGCGGACCGCCGGCAGGCACGGTGACGCGGTGCTCGCCCGAGACCGTCGTCGTCAAACGGAGGTGACTGCCCGTCTGACGGACGATGTCATAGCCGTAGTGGCGCCGGAGCAGCGCTGCAAGGTCGCGACCACTCAGGTCGCGCGGCAGCCTCACACTGCCAAGAGCTCGTCATGGACGAGATGCAGCCGCACGACGCTCGGTCGTTCCTTCTCATCGAAGTGGCAGGCAACGGCGTCTCGAACCATGTCCCGCAGCGCGTCGAGGCCATCAGCTTCGGTGACGATCGACTCTCCCACCGCACGAGCGACGTAGCCACCCTCGGGCGCTTCTTCGACCACAAAGACGAGTTCGGCGCTGGTCACCGCTCCAGGGTACCTTCTCGGCCAGTGCCGCAGCGCTGTCGGTGACCCATACGCTCAGCCTCCCGCGACAAAGGCGACGACTACGTAGGCAGCGTGGCGGTCCAGCCCCTGGCGGCGGTGGTCGTACACCGTCGTCGTTCTCGGATCGGCGTGACGAGCAGCCAGCTGGACGTCTCGCAACGGCACACCGGCGTCGAGCGCGGCCATGATGAAGGCCGCCCGAAGCATGTGGGGATGGACGTTGCCCAGCCCGGCACGCCGGCCGATCGAGCGGACCCAACGGTGCGCGGTGCGGCGGTCGAGCCGGGCACCATCTGCTCTGTGCAGGATGGGACCGGCGTGGCGTTCTCCGACGGCGAGGTCGATCGTGCGCGCGGTGCGCGGCACAAGCGGGAAGGTGGCGGGCTTTGAACCCTTGCCCAAGATGCAGAGCGTCCGGTGCCCGCGCTCGATGCCGAGGTCCTCGATATTCGTGCTGCACCCTTCGCTCACTCGCAGGCCGTTCAGGCCGAGGAGCACTGCCAGGGCGCCATGATCGTGGTCGAAACACTCGGCAGTGAAGAGGAAGCGCCCGAGCTCGGAACGGTCAAGCCCGCGCCCTTCGGAGCGATGCACCGTCGGGCGGCGCACGTACTGGGCCGGGTTGGCGCCGATGCGCCCGTCGATATGGGCGAAGCGATAGAAGCCGCAGACCGTCGACAGGCGGCGGTCGATGGTCGCCGGTGCCAGCCCTCTTGCCTCGAGCGCGGCGCGGTAGAGCTCGATATGGGGACGGGTCGCTTCCATGACCGCCAGTCCCACGTCTGTAGCCCACTGGAAGTACGACCGCAGGTCGTAGCGGTAGGACTCGAGCGTACGACCCGAGTAACGGGCGAGGAACGCGGCGGCAGCGATGTCGGCTTCTCGATGTGGATCACCAGTCGGCAGTTCGACAGCGAGCGTGGCGGACTGGACAGTGGTCATGATGGGCCTCCCTGGTAGATGGGAGTTCCAGCAAAGCCCTCCTAGCCCTCCATGTCAGCGGCGACCCTATGCTCACCGACCGGCGGTACGAAGGAATCGAGAACGCGATCGTGCGGAGCGATAGGTGGCAGAGGCGCGCCATCGCATCTGTGGCGCGCGATAACGGTCACTCGGCGCTCGGCTCAACGCATGGGTCTTACGATGAGTTCGGTGCTCACCTCCGAACAAGTGCTGGAAGCGGCGCGCTGGGTCTGGGTTCCTGAGGGCACAG
>JAJYWG010000028.1 GCA_021791615.1 Actinomycetes bacterium | reverse complement strand
GTGGACCCTGCCGGGTTCGCTACCGATGCCTGGATCCTGCACCCCGCCGAGGAGCCCACAACCGGCTGCCGCGTGGTGCGCTGGTCAGAGGTGGCCCGATGGAGCGACGTCGAGCTTCGCGCAGACGTTCAGTTCCACACCACTGCGCTGCCCGAGGTTCGCCCCGAGGCACCGGCGCCGTGGCGAAGCCAGGGGGCCTGCACACGGCCACCTCTTCATGGCCAGCGTCGAGACGCTCGCCGAGATCCTGCGATGCCACCTCACCCGGGCGCTGCCCCCCGAGACCCCCGACTGGCTCGTCGACGCCGCCATCACCGTGTGCGCAGCCGAGCCCGAGCCGATGTTCAGCGCCAGCGTGGCCGCCATCATCAAGGGCTGCGGCTACGAGCCCGCCTCATCTCGTCCGGGCTCCAAGACCAGCCGAGCCCCGCAAAGACAACCGTGAGTAGTGCGACGCGTATGCATGCCCTGTGCAGCCCGGTGCGCCAGCAGCTCCAACAAGCTACCCGCCGCAAACGGGCAGTTCAGCGGCCGCGCTCGCTGCGCCAGGCTGCCATGGCGTGCCCTACGCAGCATTGATAAGGCCCCGAGAAATCCACCCGAGAAACCCGCCACTCCGACGAGCGCCGGAATGAAAAACCGCTGGTCAAGCGCTTGCACCCCCGCAGGAGGTGCGCGCTTCACCAGCGGTCGTAGTGGCGGGGGTTCAGGACCATCGCACGACCATCGGGTGACAAACCCGATGGAACCGCTGTTCACGGCGTCGTGCCTATGCGGTGCACAGGGCAGATGCCTTACTCACATCCTCGCCTACGCAAGCGGATGTCCCGAGAAACCCGCCTCTTCGAGATCGAAGGTCACCGTCAGCTGGCTTCGCGAACGCGAAGTTCGACGTGCAGCCCTGCCGCAGTGAGCATGTTCACGAGGGTGTCGATGCTGAACAGGTCGATCTTCCCACGGGTGAGATCGGAGATGCGCGGCTGGGTCACCCCGAGACGTCGGGCAGCCTCCGCTTGGGTCATGGCGGATCGCTCGATGTAGGCGCTCAGCTCCTGCATGAGCGCGGCGCGGATCTTCAGGTTCTCCGCCTCCTCCGGAGACTCCTCGATGGCGTCCCACACACTGGCGTGGCGTTCGGTGGTCATGGCTGCTCCTCTGCTCGAATGCTCTCGATGGCCAGTCGGTAGCGCTGCTTGGCGAGGTCGATGTCCGACTTCGGGGTCTGGCGGGTCTTCTTCTGGAAGCAGTGCAAGACGAAGACGGCGTTGCCGATGCTCGCCACGAAGAGGACGCGGTAGGCGTCGCCCTCGGCCCGGACCCGGATCTCTCGACATCCTGGTCCGACCGACGCCATGGGCCTCCAGTCGGTCGGGTCCAGTCCCCCCTGGACCAAAAAGAGCTGGTAGCCGACGCGTTGGCGCGCCACGTCGGGGAAATCCCGAAGGTCGTCTCCCGAGCCTCCGACGAACACGACGTCCTTCACCCCGAGGACTATACAAGACTTTGTATGATATCGGGCACCGCCACCTCGAAGCCTGAAGGGTCCAGAAACTGCACGCCACCGCCTTGACCAGCCAGGATTGATTCGGCGAGGCTGCTCGCCGTGGTGCTCTCCTTCCTCTACCGCCTGGTCCATCGCGCCTTCGGAGCGCTCGAGTTGGCGAGGAGCGACGCCATCGCCAAGGACGCCGAGATCCTCGTCCTGCGCCACCAGGTGGCAGTCCTTCGACGCCAAGTCGGCCGAGCTCGCTTCACCTGGTCGGACCGGGCACTGATCGCCCTGCTCGCCGGTCTCATCCCACGACAGCGGTGGACGGCATTGCTCGTCACGCCGAAGACGATCCTCGACTGGCACCGCCGTCTTGTGGCTCGACGCTGGACCTATCCCCACCGGCGACCCGGGCGACCATCACTTGAACGAGCAACCGTCGAGCTCATCGTGCGTCTCGCCCGGGAGAACCCACGGTGGGGATACCTACGCATCGTGGGAGAGCTACGCAAGCTCGGCATCACGGTTTCCAAGGCAAGCGTCGCCACCGTGCTCGCCAGACACGGGCTTCCCCCAGCACCACGGCGTGAGGGACCGACCTGGTCGCAGTTCCTCTCCGCTCAGGCCAAGGGGATCTTGGCGACCGACTTCTTCCACGTCGACTCGGTGATGCTCCGGCGCTACTACGTTCTGTTCGTCATCGAGGTGGACAGCCGCGTCGTGCACCTGCTCGCAGTGACGACCAACCCGGCCATCGCCTGGGTCGTCCAGGTGGCGCGCAACTTCACCTCCGATCTCGAAGACGCCGGACGTCGGTTCCGCTTTCTCATCCGCGACCGGGACACGAAGTTCACGGCACCCTTCGACGAGGTGTTCAAGGCCATCGGCATCTCCGCCATCTGCACGCCGGTCCGATCACCGAACGCGAACGCGTTCGCCGAACGCTGGGTGAGGACGGTGCGTGAAGAGTGTCTCGACCACCTGCTCATCTACTCGAGACGTCACCTCGAATCGGTGCTCGGCACATACGTGCGTCACTACAACGAGTCCCGCCCGCACCGGGGACGTCGGCTCGCGACCCCGCTGCCTCGCCACGAGCAGCCACGCGCCGGCGAGGTCTGCCGGCGCGACATACTCGGCGGCATCATCCACGAGTACAACCGGGCAGCCTGAGGGTCAGCAACTAGTCCCCGGCCAGCGCGTTTCCACGCGTTGGCCGTCCGCTACGATCCACAGCTCGGACGATGAGCCGCCAACCTTTATCAGGTCCTACTCGAAGTGACCTGCAAAGCGCTCGTTCCATCGGCTGCTCTAACGGATCTGGGTCCCGCCAAAACTCCCACCCGCCTCCGGCATCGAGTTCTTGGACCCTTCAGGCGCAGCCAGCGAGCTCGCCGACCGGCTGGACTTCGCCCGGTCCTCTGCGCTGGCCGCCTGGATCGTCCTCGACGTGACAGAGCCGATGGCCATGTCGTGGCGACCACGTCTGGCCCCAGATGCGAATCGGGCGGCGCTCGACCCGCCTCTCGCCGCTGCATGAGCCGGGGGGCAGCCGTGCCCCTCGAAAGGGAGTGCCGCATGCCGGCGACCGCACACGGTCGCCGGCATGCGGCTCCCTGGGGGCAACCACCTCGACCGGCGACGCCAGCTTCTTCCGAAGGACTACCTCGCACCGCCCGACGCCTTCGGGGTCTCCTCGGAGGGAACCACCGTCGTACCGTCTGGCGGTGACGAGGTGTCGGCCGAGGTGGCACGCCTCCAGCACCACCTGGTGCTGGCATGGCGCCGAGCAGGGTGCCGGCCGTCGGGAGCGGCCGTCGCCCGCCGCTTCGGGTTCTCCCGCCAGACCTGGAGCCGGACGATGCTCGGCGAGCGGTGGATGGGAGAGACGCTCATGACCGCCTTGATCTCCTCGATCCGAGCTTCGTCGGGCCGCCTCGACCGATAGCGCAAGCTGCGACGGTGTCGTCGATCGCTGTCCCGAGCCAAGCGGCCCCGCCTGCCCCTGAACCGAGAAGATCCGCCGCATCGCTCACGGGATGCGCAACTTCAAGAACTACCGACTGCGCCTGTTGCTCCACTCAGGGGTCCAATGGGACACTCGTCCAACTGCTCGAATCAGGGGGCGCTACCCACGGCTGGCCGCGTAGAGCCGGATTGACCTTGGGCGAGAAGCTTGTCGCCCTCGGCCAGCTTGCGGATGATCTGCTTGGGTGTGTGCCGGCGTCGCTTCATGTCGAGCTGTCATCCATCCCCACATGATGGGGCTCGGACTCGCACAACAGGTGGCTCAGCTCACGGGGTCCCGGTCAGGTGACCAGGCACGACCCGCACCCGGACCGACGGGGCTGAATGACCACCTCGCGGCCTCGGTCCCGCAGCGCCCGGGGACGAGCGAACCCCCACGGCCGGAGACAGCCGACCCGGCATGAAGGACAGGCGTACTCGCCCGCGACCAACCTCGCCACGGCCCGGTCGGCCCCAGGCTCTACCATCATCACGCGAGCATCACCTCGCAGCATCAGACGGGCCCCTTCGCTATCCGGCCAAGGACACGGCGAGGGGGTCCATGCGCGTCGGACCAGACGGTCAACACGCTGTCGCCACGTCGTTGGCTCTGCAACTCTACCGTGTGATTGAGGGAGAAAAGACTCCTCGATGGGGCGGTCGTCTCCTCCCAGCGCTCGGCGCCAACGATCGTCATCGCACTAAGCGGTCTCGGCTCCAGCGGAACACGGTCTCTGACCTGCGTAGTTGCACTCTTGTGCACCGCTTCCAGCGAATGAGCACAGCCAGATCCCCCGGTTTTACGTCCGCGTGGTGCCAACCGGGTTGTATTTATCCCCCCTCAATCACACGGCAGCTGCAACTCGCCCACACGGCCTCTCGCCGACGATCACAATCAGTGACGTCTCAGGCCGCTCCGCGCTCAAACCGAGTGGCGCTCAACACCCGGTGGTCCAAGCCTCTGACGCGTGCTGGAAACCCGCTCGACCTGGCCCAGCCATAGCGAGCGATCTTAGATGTCGCCGCTGCAATCCAGTTCTGCGCAAGACTTGCTGGGCGGCTTTGCTTCTGGCAAGACCGCCTTCGGTCACAGTCCCCATCACGGCTGGAACATGAGACACGTGCGGCGTAAACCAAAGGATCACGCCGACTGACGCAGAGAGTGCGATATCGACCCCAAACTCGATCAATCGGCTCTGGCACTGGATTCCGAGACGCATTGCTTCGTCGGCGGCGTTGGACACGGCGAGGTCAAAATTCTCCGAACTAGCGCTCGGCATTCGGAGAGCTCCGGACTGGCGAGCGCGACGAACAATTTGCAGATTTGCTAGGTAAGCCTCGGCACGCCTTGCTGGCCTTCGTTCTACGAAGGCAGAGGAGAGAAGGATGTTCGATAGACACCACTCGAAATTACTTACTGTGACGGATTCCACGGAGCGTATGGGATCGACAAAGACGAACTGCCGAGATGGATGATAGGAGTGCTGAACCTGTCGCTGCGCTACTGCGTAGTCATAATAGCGAGCGCGAGCTACGGCAGAGGCTATGTAACCGGCCCGCACTTCATCCAAAGTCTCTGAAGGCCCCTTCCCGCGGTACGCATCGCGTAGTTTACGACGACTACGTTCACTTGCGGTCCAGACATGGAGATTGCGCACATCCTTCTCTGAGACGTTCAGGTACCGAGCGAGTTGATGCGAGAAGCGGAGGTCGAACAGTCCCCCATGTCGGGCGACGTTCATCGGCCACATGTTCTCTATTGCATACCGTTCCCAAGCCGCGAACTGTGGGTGGTTTCGAGTCTGTTCAACTACTTTCCGCAGCTTGGTGGTGGCCGCCCAGCGCCGCGCTCTCGTGATGGCGCCTTCGTCATCGCGCTCAAGGTAACCTCTTGCAACGTCGATCAAA
>JAJYWG010000531.1 GCA_021791615.1 Actinomycetes bacterium | reverse complement strand
ACATGTACATGATCGGATCGTCCGGCGAAGCCCCGTCCTCGGGGGCCGGAGGCAACTCCAGCGCCATCCGATCCACCATCGGCTCATTGAGCATCCCTGCGGGCGCGGTCGCGCCAAGCATGACGACGTGCCGGAGGCGCGGGAACTGCTCCAGCCCCAAGTGCTTGGTGGGATCGGAGGCCTCCAGCCCGGAAAGCGCCTCGGTCACGACCGGACCCAGCTGATAGGGCTCGTCGAGCTGGCTGGTGGTGACCAGCGCTCGGAGGTCGCCGTCTCGACAGACGTGGGAGATCTCGAAGGTCCTGTACCGGATATTGATCGGCACGAGAATGGCGCCGAGTCGCGCTGCGCCGAGAAAGAGCTCGACGAACTGGGGCGAATTGGGGAGAATCAGCCCGAACGTCTCCCCACGCCCCACGCCGAGCGCCCGAAGTTGGCCCGCACGCCGACCGGCTCGTTCCCAGAGCTCGGAGTAGGTCAGCGCGCCACCTGGGAACACCAGGGCGGGGTGGTCGGGCCGTGCGGCTGCACTGGCTCGGAACATCTCCGCATAGGTCCAGCGTCGGTTGTAGGACTCTGTCAGACCTGCTGTCACCGAGGGCGGCACCGTCGGGTCGGTCATCCTGCGCCCGACTTCGAGGCGGCGGTGTCGGGCGTCTGGACGTCGAGCTCGGCAACCTCTTCCCGTTCGTCCAGCGCGCGGAGGAACTCGGCCACCGCCGCCGCGAACGGTACCGGAAGTTGGTCGGGCAGCGGGACCATCCCTGTGGCCAGCTCGATGACCTTCGCGTCGGGCAGCGCCTCGCGCCAACGTGCCAACATGGGATACGCGAACGGATCGGCGGAACCTACGAGAACCAGTACGGGGAGTCCCGTCCGCCTCAGCTCTTCGGCTCGCTCCGGCGCCGGGTACCGGTTGACCGCTCGGTGACCCTCTTCGGCACGACTGCCCACTCGAAGAGCATCCGCGACGAACCTTCGGAGCAGGTCGGAGCGACCCGCGGGATAGAACGCGAGCCTGCGACGCCACAGCTCGGTCAAATGCGACCCGTCCGGTCGCTCGGTGACGTCATCCACCCCGGGGCCAGCCAACGCGGCGGCGCGCTCGTCAGCAGAACGTAGCGGGGCGGAGGACAAGACGACGGCCCGGACCCTTGTGGGACACCGAACGGCCACCTCGAGCGTCACCAGCGCTCCGGTATGGTGCCCGACGAGCGCGACCTGGTCGAGACCGAGCTCATCGATCAACAGGGTGAGCCCGTCTGCGTAATGCTCGATCGAATCCCCGGCACGCGGATCCAGATCTGATGCCCCGAACCCCGGGGTGTCCAAGGCAACCGTGTCGTAGTCGCGCCCGAGCAGCGGCAGGACGTCTCGGTACTCGTCCCATGAACGAGGGGTCTGGTGCGCCATCGCCACTGGCGCGCCGTTCCCTTCGCCGCAGCGCGCGAAATGAAGCTGGCCCCACGGCACGTCGACGTAGCCCCGGCGGATGGTCACCGCATCTTCACTCACGGCGATCCCAGGGCGGCAGGAGGCGTACCGCGAGAGCCTGTTGCATCATGTCCGGCCAAGGTGTTCCGATGCGCGGGTGTGGTCTCAGACTCATCCCTCCTGACAGTCCTCGCTCCCACTGCCATGGATATTTGATCACCGCTCCCTCTCCGCCGCAAGCCCCACGGTGCGGAGCAAAGGATCCACTCCGGCCACGAAGATCGAGGAAGAGTCGCAGCTGAATGCTCGTCAGCGGCGAAGTCGAACGCCTGCCTTCTCGCGATCCCACGTCCGCTCCGATACTCCTCGAGCTCGCAGCTCGAACTTCTGCACCTTGCCATTCGAGGTGATCGGCAGGTCTTCGACGAACTCGATATAGCGCGGTACCGCGAAGTATGCGAGCCGTTCCTGGCAGTGCTCGACGAGCTCCATAGGGCTTGGCGGAGGGTCGGTAGAGGGCACCACGAATGCCATCACCTCGTCTTCTCCCAGCTCGGAAGGCACTGGGACGACCGCGATCGCGGCGACACCGGGGTGTCCAACGAGAACCTGCTCGACCTCCCAGCTCGAGACGTTCTCCCCGCGGCGACGGATCGCGTCCTTGAGGCGGTCGAGGAACCGGTACCAGCCCTCGGCGTCTCGGACGACTCGGTCACCGGTATGGAGCCAGAGATTCCGAAAGGCGGAGACCGTGGCCTCTGGCATCCGCCAGTATCCCGTCGTGAAGGCGAACGGTTCGTCGGCGCGCACGACGAGCTCGCCCGCAGTTCCGTCAGGTACTTGGACGTCGTGCTCGTCGACCACCCGGGCATGGAAGCCGGGCATCACCCTGCCCATCATCCCCGGCTTCTGCGCCCCGTCGCGAGGTCCGATGACGAGGTTGGTCTCCGTCATCCCGTGCGCCTCGACGATCTCGATGCCGAACCGCTCTTTGCACACCGGCCGAAGCACGGCTGGAGTCGCTGGAGCGAGAGCGACGCGGACGCTGTGGGCGCGCTCGGCTGGTGTCTCGTCGCGCGAGCAGAGGATGGAGACCATGGTCCCGAGAAGGTAGGTCACGGTCGCCTCGCTCTCGACGAGCCGCTCCCAGAAGTGAGAAGCGGAGAACCGCTCACCGACGACAAGGGAGGCCTCGTTCACGAGTGCCTGAAGAAATGCGTTGAGCGCGTTGGTGTGAAAAAGCGGAAGGCAGGTGTAGAGCACGTCACCTGAGTGCACGTCGAGCGCCGCCCCTGAGTTGACTCCCCACCAGTAGAACTGGCCGTGCGGACACCGCACGCCTTTGGACGGCCCGGTCGTTCCCGAGGTGTAGAGCAGCGCGAGGTCGTCGCCCGGCAGCACTGGCGCCGGCGTGATGGCGTCGCCTTTGCCGGGAAACGATTGGATGCGCCGTTCCCGCCACGTGGCAGGGTGGTCTCCGAGCCCCCACAGCTGCTCCAAGGAGCCTGGCAATCGGTCGATCCCGTCGAAACGGTCGAGCAACCCCGGCTCCACGACCAGCACGCGAGGCTCGGCGTCGTGCAGGATGTGCTCGAGCTGCGGGCCCCGGGCGGACACATTGATGGGGACCAGCGTCGCTCCGAGCCACCCGCACGCGGCGAAGGTGTCCAACACCTCCACGCGATTCGTGCTGATCACGGCGATGCGATCACCACGTTGCACCCCCCGCGCCGCGAAGGCGCCTGCTACCTGCGCCGTGTGCTCGGCCATCCCCGCCGCAGACCGGAGGACCGGGCCGACCTGCAAGAGCGGGGTGTCGCCGCTGGACTCGGCCCGCTGGCGGAGCAGGGCGGGCAGCGTCCGCTGCGAGGGAGCCACCTCCATCAGCACTGCTCCACCAGGGTCCCGTCACCAGCCAGGTCCTGCCCGCGTGCGATGCCATACGGCGAACGAGACCCGCAGCCGTCATTCATGGGCGGAACCTGACCCGAACGGCGGCTCCACGATCGCTTTGACGGGTTGGTAGGCGCCCACGGGCGCTTCGCCTTTTCCAACTGCGACGTCCGCAGGCCCCGCTTCCGTCGACTCTCTGACGAATCGTCTGCGGGTACGCGACTTCTGGAACTGGTCCAAGCCGACGGCCACGACGAGCACGATGCCGGTCACCACGTTGGACCAGAAGTCCGAGACCCCCACCACGCCGAGACCGTTCTCGAGAGCCCCGATGAGCAGCACACCAAGGATCGTGCCGAATATGCCACCTTCGCCGCCGGAAAAGCTCGTCCCGCCGAGCAGGACCGCGGCACCCGCAATCAGGTTGATCGTTGCCCCTACTGTCGGAGACGCTGCGGCGAGGCGCCCGGCGTCCACGATCCCCGCCATCCCGGCGAACAGGCCCGCTGCCCCGTACGTCAGCATCGTGATCAGGCCGACGCGTATCCCAGCGATCCTCGCAGCCTCCCGGTTGCCACCCACCGCGTAGATGGCGCGCCCGACACGCGTGAAGCGAAGGCAGACACCGGCGACGAGGACAGCCCCGATCATGAACCATATCGGGACGCCGATACCGAGGGCCTTCGCGGTCCCGATCGAGGCAACCATGTGGTACTTCGAGAGAGACAAGGTGTTTCCGTTCGTCACGACGTACACGAGACCCTCGACTGCGGTCATGGTGCCGAGGGTGACCACGAGAAAGTTCAACCGGGCGTAGCCGATCAAGAAGCCGTTGACCAACGCGCCGAACAGACCTGCGCACAGGATGGCGATGACGATCGCGAAGAGCTGCGGGACGCCGATCGCCAGCAGTCCGGCCAGCAGCACCCCGGTCGCCTCCATCACCGAGCCCACCGACAGGTCGAACCCGCCTCCGATCATCGCGAAGGTCATCCCTGCGGCGACGAGCATCAGGTCGCTGTTCGACGTAAGGATGTTTGTGATGTTCTGCCCGTGAATGAAGAACGGATGGAGTGCGGCGAAGACCACGATGATCCCGACCAAGGCCCCCCCTGGTCCCACGTAGCGACGGCCCCGCTTCAGCCAACCGACCAGATCTCTCCTGACAGCCGGAACTGTGTCGGATTGGAAGGACTCTTCCACACTACTGCTCCCCGTCTCCACCTCGGACCCTGCGCGCATCCTCATCCCGGCACGCTCCACATTGTGAGAAACCCGTCGAAACCCACGAGCCGTCTTTCAATCCCCGCGCTCAGCGTCTCGCGACAGCTGCGTCGCTCCCCCAGCCAGATGGATCACATCCTCCTCGTCGAGTGACCCAGCTGGATAATCGCCGATGGTGTGACCCCGGTAGAGGATGACGATCCGGTCACACCACTCGATGAGATCCGTGAATTCGCTCGAATAGACGAGGGCCGCCCTATCGCCTTGTGCATAGTCACGAACGGCGCGAAAGATGTCGATCTTGGCCCCGATGTCCACGCCGCGAGTCGGCTCGCTCAGAAGGAGAAGCCGTGGATTCCGCGCCAGGACACGCGCCATGACCAGTTTTTGCTGGTTCCCGCCCGACAGGGCGTCCGCAGGCGCTTCGATTCCCGGCATCCGCACCGAAAACCGACGAGCGAGCATCGACGCGGTCCGCCGCCGCCGCCGCAAACCGACGAACGGAGGCCACAGGGAACTGAGATCGGAAAGATGCATGTTCTCGGCCACGCTCAGCATCGGCACCAGCCCTTCGAGCCGGCGATCGCGAGGCAGGAAGCCCACGCCGATCGCCATCGCTGCGCGCACCGAGCTCAGCGGTAGGGGCTTCCCCCCGAGCAGGGCCGTGCCACGTGGCTCGGTACCAGCGCCCGCAAGCGCGGCGAGCAACTCGGAGGCCCCTGAGCCCTCCAGACCGGCGATGCCGACGACTTCGCCCGCGTGGACCGTGAGCGACGCGCTCCTCAGTGCCGGCGGCATTCCCAGATCCTCCACACGCAGGAGCGGGGTCGTGCCGTCCTCGCGCTCTTGGACCCTGGAACGTGATGATTGC
>JAJYWG010000064.1 GCA_021791615.1 Actinomycetes bacterium | reverse complement strand
TGGTGTTCACCGCCCCGGGCGGGCGCCCCGCTGGACTACTCCCACTGGCGTCACCGCCTCTGGGTGTCGGCCGCAGCCGCCGCCGGCGTGCCGGGCGCCGGCTTCCACGACCTGCGCCGGGCCAACAGGCCACCGCATTGGTGGCGGCGGGCGTCGACATCAAGACCGCTCAGAGCCGGCTGGGTCACTCCGATCCTCGCCTCACCCTGGCCGCCTACGCCCGGGCCGTGCCGGAGGCCGACCGGGCGGCGGCCGAGCTGCTCGGCGCCCGGTTCTTCGGGACGCCCCCACGGCCACGCTCGGTCCTACCAGGGTAGGATTGGCAGCGTGGCCGTGCGGAAGTGGTCGGTGAGCGTGGAGGAGAACCTGGCCCGCAGGGTCGAGGCGCGGTTGGAGGGCCGCCCGTTGAGCGGTTTCGTCGCCCGGGCGGTCGAGGCCGAGCTGGAGCGGGAGGCCCTCGGTGGCTACCTCGACGACCTCGACGCCGAGTTCGGCCCGGTGGATCCCGGGCTGGTCGAGCGCTACGACGCCGCTTGGCCCTGATCCTCGACAGCGAGGCGCTCTCCGCGCTGGCCCGGCCGCGAGGCGACCGGGAGCGCCACGACCGGGTGCGGGCCGCTGCCCGGACGGCCCAACGTCGGGGCGAGCCGGTCAGGGTGCCCTCCGCGGTGCTGGTCGAGTTGTACCGAGGGGGCGGCCGGGACGAGGCGATCGACGCCGAGCTGGCCCGCGGCTACGCCCGGGTGGTGACGACCGGTGTGCGGATCGCCCGCGTCGCCGGTCACCTCCTGGCCGCCGTCGGCGCCGGCAGCGAGCTCGCCATGGATGCCCTGGTCGTGGCGACCGCCATCCGCCTGGGCGGGGGGTTGGTCCTCACGCACGACCCGGCCGACCTCCGCCGGCTCGCCGCCGGGCACGCCAACGTCGCCGTCGCCGCCATCTGACGGGGGACATCGCGCACGTAGCGCGCACCCGGGGACCTGAGACGACGAGGCACCACCCGCAGATGGCGCCTGAGCTGGGCTTTCGCCGTCGGGAAGGCGGGATTCGAACCCGCGGCCTCAGCGTCCCGAACCATGGTCCCCGAGGTTGTCCACAGGCTGGTCAGGGGGTAAAAGGCCTGGTAGAGGGCAATTTCTGACTGACCCCTGTGGACCGTCGATACCCCTTGGAAACCCCTGTTCCGTGGTCCGAATGTGGTCTGTGTGTGGTCTGCCGAGTTCTGCGTCGGGCGCGCTGGACCCCCTTCCCGGGGGGTGTCGGGCGGGTCGCTGCGTTGCCTCACGCCGATGAGGGAGCTTCATGCGGGCCGGACCATGGGTCGGCCGTGGTTGACGGTCCCGACCCGGTGAGGGACCGCTGCTTGCCGGTGGGTGGGGCACGGCGACGGGTGCCGCTCAGATGCCGACGGATGGGCCGCCGGTGGGCCCGCCCTCGGGTGTTGGTGTTGCGGGCAGGTGCTGGAGCCAGGTCTTGGCGGTGCGGCGGAGCCGGTCCCGGCCGGCTCGGTTGAGGCTGGAGTCGGCGGCGAGGAACTCGAATGCTTTGGCGATCAGGACGCGGCGTTCGTCGCCGGTGCGGGCGGAGGCGTCCGCCACAACCTGAGCGGTCGATGCCGCCGCCGGGTCGGGGAGCAGGGCGAGGATCTCGACTCGGTCCTTGCGGCCCGGGAGGCTGTCGGGTCGGTCCAGCAGGGCGGCGAGCTTGGTGGCCAGGTGGGCGGCGACGGTCAGGACCCGGTAGTCGCCGTGGCGTTCCTGGTGGGCGGCGAGCCGCTCGGTGCGCAGCTGCAGGTTGGCGCCCAGGCGGGACTGGTGGGGGACGTAGAGGTCGAGGTGGATCGACCGCCAGGTGGCGCGCCACTTGGTGCCGGCGAGGTGGTGGGAGACCGACAGGTCGTCGACCAGGCCCTCCAGGACGGCGAGCTGGGCCCGGTCGAGGATCAGGTCGATGTCGTGGCTCATCGGCCCGCCGGTGCGCACCCAGGTGCCCCAGCCGCCGATCAGGATGGCGTCGGGGACGGCGGCGAGGACCTCGTCGAGCACCGCCCGGGACAGCTCGGTCTGCTCAGACGAGTAGAACGGGCTCGTCACGGGCCGCCACCTCCTTCGGGTCGAGTTGGTCGACGAAGCGAGCCGCCTGCCAGCCCGGCAGGCAGAACAGGTCGGCCCACGCCTGGGCGTAGGTGGTCACCCGACCGTGCCGGCCCACCCAGCGGTCGCCTTCCGCGATGAGCACCTCGGTCCCCTCACCGGCCCTAGCGGGCTCGAACTCCTCGAGTGCTGGATTGCCGTAGACCAGGACCGTCTCGTAGTCGGCGACCCGGTTGCCTCCGGCGTGGGCCACCGCTGCGCTGAACCCGCCGAGCACGCACCCTGGCTGGCCGCCGATGGCGGCCTCCACCTGGGCGACAGGAGCGGCCACACGCAGGCGCCCGAGGATGTCCCGCTGGAGGTGGCGGTGGGCGGCGAGCATCAGGAGCAGCCGGTAGGGGTCGAGTAGGACCAACCCCTCCATCGCGGAGACCTCCACTGCCCCGATCTCCACCGGGTGCGCCAGCGATCGGTGCGCGGTCGACACCGGCACGCCCAACTCGCCGGCTAGCCCTCGGCTAGCCCGCTCACCGACGGCCAACGCCGCACACCGGCCCGCGCGGCGGCCAGCATCTCCCGCCACATCACCTGCGTCGTCGACATCACGGCATCAGCGTACCGATTTCCCGTGATCCATGGAAACGAGGGGTGTCCGACCGCCGCCCCGCGTCATGAGCCAGCCCGAGCGGACCGCGTGCCGGCTCGGCGGCGACCAACCGGAGGCCGGACGGATCAGCCGGGTTGCCGGTGTTGCTCAAGGTAGAGGTCCACCGCACGTTGGGCGTCGGCCTTGACGGCGCGGTAGAGGTACTCGTCGTCCCACACCTCGCCGGCGAGGCGGTCCTCGTAGTCGGTGTAGCGGTGCCGGATCAGCGCCCGCGCGGCGAGAGCCGTCCGCTGCTCCAGGCTAAGCGTGCGGGTGCGGCCCACCCGGCAGCTGCCCACCTCCTCCGCGCGTCTGGCCGCCTCGCCGGCGATGTCGCGGGCCAGCTCGACGTAGCGGGGAGCGAAGTCCAAGTACGCCACGACCGCCTCGGTCAACTCCTCGAGGTAGCCCGCCTCCTTGCGGGCACGGTACGCCGCCCCCTGCGCCCGCCGGCCGGCCCGCTGCTGCTCGGTTGCGGCCGCCGCGGCTCTCGCCTGGGCGATCGCGCCGGCCGGGGCCAGCAACCCGACCAGGCGGCGGTGCCGGTGACCGCGGTCCCTCGGCTGCCACAACGACCAGTACAGCCCAGCGGCCTTGACCCGGCGGGTGACGAAAGCGTCCCCGGCAGGCAGCAGCTCCCAGCCCTCCGGCGTCTCCAGCGCACCGTGCTCGGGATGCCACACCCCGCCCTCGCGCGACGCGTACACCTCCAACGGCAAGCCGGCCGGGTCAGGCACCACCCCCACGCACCCAGTCTTGCGCTACCACCCGGCCGGCATCCAGGATGATCCGCCCGCCGACGGCTCGTCCTTCCGGCGTCTGCTGGCCGGCAGACGGGACTGTCGCATAAACGGTGTAACTGGTGCTGCTCTTGCGTGTGATCTGGCTACTTCGTGTCTCTGATCATGCGTCCTGGGAAGGCGATCGTAAAGGCATTGAGTGCCGGTTTCCAACGGTTCGTCCAGCGTTGACGGCCCCGGCCGGTGGGGTCGAGGCTCATGAGCGCCAAGTAGATGCACTCGAGGGCTGCGGTCTCGGTCGGGAAGTGCCCCCGGGCCTTGACGGCCTTACGGATCCGAGCGTTGATGCTCTCGATCGCGTTCGTCGTGTAGATGACGGTGCGGATCTCGGCGTCGAAGGACAGGAACGGGACGAACTCCGCCCACGCGGACTCCCACAGGCGGATGATGGCCGGGTACTTGTTCTCCCAGACGCCGGCGAAGTCGGCGAGGCGTTCCAAGGCGGCGGCCTCGGTGGGGGCGGTGTAGATCGGCCTCAGGTCCTTTGCCAGCGCCGAGCAGTCCCGGCGGGGGGCGTAGCGGAAGCTGTTGCGGATCAGGTGCACGACACAGCCCTGCACGATGCTCTGGGGCCAGACCGTGGCCACCGCGTCGGGCAGGCCGGTGAGCCCGTCGCAGACCACGATGCACACGTCCTTGGCGCCCCGGTTCTTGATCTCGGTCAGCACGTGCCCCCAGTACTTCGCGCCCTCACCGCCATCGCCGGCCCACAGCCCCAAGATGTCACGCTCGCCGTCGACGGTGACACCGACTACTACGTAGATGGGGGGTTGGCGACCTGGCCCTCGCGGATCTTGACCACGATGGCATCGATGAAGATGACAGGGTAGACCGGGTCGAGTGGCCGGTTCTGCCAGGCCACCATGCCCTCGATGACGTTGTCGGTGATCCGGCTGACCGTCTCCTTGGAGACCCTCGCTCCGTAGATCTCCTCTAAGTGCGCGGAGATCTCCCCGTGGGTCAGGCCCTTCGCTGACAGCGAGAGCACCATGGCGTCGACGCCGCCCAGACGACGAGCTCGTTTGGGAACGATGACCGGCTCGAAGGTCCCGGCCCGGTCCCGGGGCACGTTGATCTCGATGGGCCCGACATCGGTGATCACCGTCTTCGGCCGGGTTCCGTTGCGAGAGTTGCCCGAGTGGTGCCCAGCGGGGTCGTAGGGCTGATAGCCCACATGGTCGGTCAGCTCACCCTCGAGCGCAGCCTCGAGCACCGCCTTGGTCAGCCCCGAGAGCAGACCACCCGGCCCGACCAGGCTCACCCACTCGCTGCCGGCGCGCGCCACCAGCTCCGCTGCGAGCTCCTCGGTGCCGATCGAGGCTGTCAGCACCTCTCCCGGGCCCGGTTCCACCTGTCTCGCCGGCCCAGAGGTCACCCGGTCCGTGCACTCTATTACGTCCATCGTGTCGGTCACTGCTGTCCTTTCCGTCGGGCTCGGCCCGAGCTACTGTAGGAGGACAGTTACACCGTTGTGGTTACACTCCCCCTCCGGGGAGGGCTCAGCTGCTCACCGACGACACCCGCTGGGGCAGCTGAGGGGGCTCGCTTCTCACCACGTCTTCGGAGAATCCACCTGAGCGCCCTGCGGGGCGCCCAAAGTCCCGTAACCATGGGCGTCTGGGGTGAAACCGCAGCTCAGGCGACCCCCGGGAACGGCAGGAGACCCCACGAACAGGTATCGGTCGAGCAGGACCGTCTCGATCGCCGTGATCCGCAGCGTGCCTCTCCCCTGGCGGGCGCTCGAATGCCGGGGGTGAGCTGAGAGCGGGAAGCCGGGAGGGGGAGCCTGCGAACCTTGCGGCCTGCCTTGGTCGGTCACTGCTCCTTCCAGTGGTGGAGGGCCTCGAAGCCAATGAGTTGGCGTGCCAGCTCACGTGTGTAGGGGACCTCGGCGCCCCTGAGCTCCGCCCGGGACTCGCTATCAGGATGAT
>JAJYWG010000154.1 GCA_021791615.1 Actinomycetes bacterium | reverse complement strand
GGCTGCCCTGCTTGGTGATGTGAACCCCCCTGGGTCTGATGGAGGCTCTCAGCCTTTGATTCCAACCAGGGTCTGGTCGGCCTGTGGGGCAGCGTAGAGCGCCGCTTCGAACTCTGCCGGTGGCACGTTGCCGCAGTGGCCGTGGAGCCGGGTCTCGTTGAACCACGCCACCCACGACAGGGTGGCCAGCTCGAGGTGCTCGACGTCGTCCCAGCCGGCGGTGTCGGGCCCGTAGACGCACTCGGCCTTGTAGAGCCCGTTGGCGGTCTCTGCCAGGGCGTTGTCGTAGGATTAACCGGCTAATCGCGGTCGAGGGGAGCTGCTGCGCGTGCGCGGGGCAGGCTGCTTGGTCTGGGTCAGGTGGCGGCCCAGCGCCGGTAGGCGGCGAGGAGGCGTTGGGTGTCGGGGTCTGCGTGGAGGTCGATGTCGAGGAGTGCGATGTGGTAGCGGTGGGCGCCGCGTTGGCAGGTGGCGACCAGCTCGTGGCGGCCGTTGGGAGCAGCGACGGAGAGGACTTCGACGTCTTCGCCGATGACGGTGCCGGGGCATGGGAGGCCGGCGTGTTCGTCGAAGGCGTTCTCGAACGCGCCGAGCTGCTCGTCTTCGTCGTAGCAGTCGACGGTGATTTCCTCGATCAGGCGGTCGAGCTCGTGATCGGCGTTGCGGGGGCTCATGGTGGTCTCGGCTCAGTTGGCTTTGCGGGTGGCGGAGGAACGTGCCTCGATCCGACGCAGTCGTTCCTCGTGGCGTCTGACTCGTTCGGCGAGGGCCTCGACGGCGGTGCGTAGGTGGGCGATCTCGCCGCTGAGGCCGCTGAGGGTCCTCGGGTCGTTGCTGGCCGCCCGGTGCTCCTCGACGACGGCTCGGAGTGCCGGGTTCCGGTAGAGGCTGGGGCGGCTGATGTTGGCGAGCTGGGCGACGGCGGTGAAGGTGACCGGCGTTGCGGCGCGGGCCAACTTGGCGCACGCGGCTTCGACCGTGGCGAGCGTGGACGGCTTGGTCATCACGCGCTGTGCTGGGCGAGGAGGGTGTCGAGACGGGCGATGAGGCGGCGGTGCCGGTCGGCTTCGTCGATCCAGCCTCGTTTCTCGGCGTCAGCAGCGAGGGCCTCGGCGTCGACGCGCTGCGCGGCGAGGACCGGCAGGCTCGACGCGTCGGCCCTGAAGCTCGGGCAGTGCTCGCAGATGTTGGCGTAGGGGCAGGCGCCCTGGGCGGGAGCGCGCAGGCAGTAGCCGCCGGCTAGGCGCGACTTGAGCGCCGGTTGGTCACGCCAGTCGCTGTTGTCGTCGCCGGCGGCCCTGACGGGGATGCGGGCCGGTCCGGTGGGCAGCGACCCGAGACGGGACTTGGCCAGATCGAGGGCCCGTTCGTACTCGGCGCGCACGGTTGTGTCGAACAGCCGGCCGTAGCGGAGGCTCATCTCGGCGGAGACGTGTCCGAGGAGGGCCATGAGCGCTTGGAGCGAGACGCCGGCGTTCACGAGGGCGGTGGCATAGGTGTGGCGTAGCTGGTGGGGGGTGGCGTGGCCGATCCCCGCCGTGGTCGCCGCCCGGGTCAGCTCGGCTCGCACGGCTGATTGGGACAGGCGGCGGCCGTGGTGGGTGAAGAGGAACTGGCAGGACCGCCCGCTGCGGGGGTGCGGCAGTGGTTGTCCGGGTGCTCGGGTGGCGACGATCCGGTCGACCAGGGCGACGGTCTCGTCGTCGAGGGGGACCATCCGTTCGGTGTCGAGCTTGCCGAGAGGGACCTTCAGCCACGCCCCGTTGCCGGGGATCTCGTGCACACAGTCGAGCTCGAGGTCGAGCAGCTCGCCGATGCGCAGCCCGCACGCCCGGGCCAGGAGCAGCGCGTCGGCGGCGAGACGGTACTCGGAGGCCTCGAGCGCATCGCTCAGGCGCCGGTCGGCGTCGAGGGGAAGGTAGCGCGGAACTGGGCGGGGCAGGCGGGGCAGGTCGGAGCTGAAGATCAGCCGGCGGGCCGGCACGTCGTGCCATCCCCACTCGGTGACCTCGGTGAGGAAGTTGGCGACCGCCAGGATCCGCCGGGCCTGGTCAGCGACGCTGATCGGAGCTCCGGTGGAGGCGTTGACCGCCTGGGCGACGGCGTTGAGGTAGGGCTCGATGTGAACCTGTCGGTCCAGGCCAGCGAGAGTCTCGAGGTCAGGGTCGACCTCCGCGAGGAACCGGCCGAAGTGCGCCAGGCGGGTGGCCAGACTGCTCACCGTCTTGGGGCGGCACGTACCCTGCTTGCGTTGCAGGTAGGCGACGAAGGCCGGTCGCAGCTCGACCGGGGCGTCGGCGACACGGTCGTCGAGGGACTTGGGGGTCAGCCACGCCGCCGGCGGCGAGTCGGTGATCTCAAGGTGGAACAGCACGTGGCGCGCGGTGTGGATGGCGCCCCGGTAGTGCCGCCACCCCTGCCCGGTCGCCGTCTGGCGGGCTGCGCACGCTTCGGCGAGGTCGTCGAGATCGGCGACGGTCAGCGCTTCGAGTGGCCGGCCGGTCTGGATCAGCGCCCGGCCGATCACCTGCGACGCCACTCCCGAGGTCTGCCGGCGCGAGTAGCCGAGCGCCTCGGCTTGCTCCACGAAGCGGTTCATGCCTGCCTCGATCGGGCTGCCGGCAACTTCACGCCAGAAGCTCGACAGCTTGCGGGCCACCAGGTAGTCCCACCCTGGTCGGAGCAGCCCATGGACCATCAAGAACATCAAGAACGGGTGCACCTGAGTGCCGGCTCGCAGCCTGGCCGCCAGCGGCTGGGCGGCCCAGCCCTGCGGTGACGGCCACCGTTTCATGAACGACCGGGCCGCGGTCGTGTACGCGCTGTTGCCCCGGCCGCTTCGGCCCAGGTGGGCCTCGTAGGCGGCGAGGAGGTCCCCCGCCGGACGACTAACCCTGGGCGCGTTGGCGGTCGCGGGCCGCATCGAACTCCTTCTTCACATGCACGGGCGCAAGGTGGACGTAGCGGGCGGTCGTATCGACATGGGAGTGTCCCAACAGGGCCTGCATCACCGCCAGGTCCACGCCCGCCTCGGCCAGCGCGGTGCCGAAGCTGTGGCGGAGCGCGTGAGGATGCCCGCCGGGCACGCCGGCCAAGCCACGGTGGTAGCGGAAGATCGTCCGCAGCCCCGCCGGGGTCAATGGCTTGCCACGCGTCGGCCCCTTCGCCACCACGAACAGCCGGGCGCTGGCCGTCTCCGGCCGCTCGGCGAGCAGGTAGGTCTGGATCGCGCCGGCCACGTCGACGTCGAGAGGGACACGACGCTCCTTGGAACCCTTGCCGCGAACCCGCAGCCACCGGCCCCCGATGTCCACGTCTTTCACCTCCAAGGAGAGGACCTCGCCCGAGCGCAGACCGCAGAACACCATCAGCCCGGCGATCGCCCGGTCCCGCCACGTGCGCAGACTGCCGAGCAGGGCCACCACCTCGGTGCGCTCCAACGCCTGGGGCAGGCGCTTCGGTTCCCGCAGACGCAGCGCCGAGCGCTGCCGGGGACGGCGAGCGACATGGGCCAACAGCCCGTTGCGTTCCCCCGTCGACAGCCGCCGGGCTTCCCTGCCTCTCGGCACCGGGCTGGGGACGCCGGGGTCGCGCATCGCCCGGAACCCGAACAGTCCCGAGATCGCCGCCAGCCGGTGATTCACCGTCGCCGGCGCGTAACCGTCCACCCGCCGCCCGTCCATGCCAACCACGTTCGGCCCCGGACGGCCCGGCACCGTCGCTTTCCGGCACGCCGCAAGGTAGCGCAGCAACACGTCGGTGCTCACCTCATCCAGCGTGAGCGCCTCGGCCGCCAGCCACCGGCAGAACGCCAGCAGAGCAAACCCGTACACCCGAACCGACTGCGGCGAGTAGTTCCGATCAACCAGGTAACTCAAGTACTCGTCGACCAACGAGAACCGGGCGGCGGCCTCGCCCACCAGCCCCCACCCGCCGTCACGCCTCTCGAGGCGGAGATCGTCGCTGCCAGCCACGGCGACATCTGTAACCCAACCCGTCCACGAAAGCAAGCATCCAGACTCACCACCCCAACGATCGCTGCCTCACGCCGCTGGCCGAACCTGCAAGCTATAGCCGGTAAATAGGCAGTCGGCCACCGTTCCGATCGAGGGTGTGGCGCCGATCTCTTCGAGGCGTTCGGTGAATCGCACGGACGTGAACTGCGACCCGGCGTCCGAATGTGCCACCAGCCCGACGAGTCGGCGAGCCCCGCGGCGGGCTCTCGCCATCTCGAGCGCATCGAGGACCATGTCGGTGCGCATGTGCGACGCGATCCGCCAGCCGACGATCATCCGGCTGAAGGCATCGACGATGAAGCACACATAGGCCATGCCTGAGCGGGTCGGGACGTAGGTGAGATCCGTCACCCACAAGGCGTTCGGCCGCTCCGCGGTGAAGTTGCGGTTCACCAGGTCAGGGGCCCGCAGCCCCTCGGGGTCGCGTCGGGTGGTGAACACCTTGCGACGGCGGGTCACCCCACAGATGGCCATGGCCCGCATGAGGCGGGCGACCTGGTCCCGGCCGAGGTCATGGCCGGCCCGACGCGCTGCCTTCCACAGCTTGTCGACGCCATAGACCTTGCGGTTCGCCACCCACAGCGCCATCAGGACCTGCATCATCGCCGCGTCACGCACCGCCCTCGCGGAGGGCTGGCGCTCGCGGCGCTTCGCCGCGAGCTACGTGCTCGGAGCCACCTGCAGCACCTTGCAGACGGGCTCGACCCCGAGCTCGTGGCGGTTCTCGTCGATGAACCCGACGATCACTTCGCCAGGCGGTCGAGCTCCGCCGCGGCGAAATACGCCGACGCACGACGCAAGATCTCGTTCGCGCGCTTCAACTCGCGGTTCTCCTGCTCCAGGCGCTTGATCCGCTCGGCGTCCTCCGTGGTGGTGCCGGGCCTGCCGCCATCGTCGATGTCCGCCTGACGCACCCAGGCCCGCACCGACTCCACCCCGAACCCCAACTGGCGCGCCACGCGCTGCACCGTGCCGTGCTCGGTCCCCAACTCGGCCCGCAGCTGGCGCACCAGCCGCACCGCCTGCTGCTTCTCCGACGGGCTGTAGCGCCGCGTCGCCGGATGCCCCGAAGGCTTCTGTGTAGACATAGCTCCATCCTCTCTTCCAAGCGATGGAGCCTCCAACGATCCCAGGGGGGTTCAAGGTAGACGAGCGGCAGGTGCTCGAGGCCGAGTCGGCCGCGACTGTCGAGCAGCGAGCGGCGCACTTGGGCGCGGCTTGAGTCGCCGGTGTGGAAAGGACGGTCCGCCTTCGTAGCGATGAGGCACTCGCCCGGGAGCTCGCCACTCCGCTCGGATACGACGAGGCCGACCTGGCGCTCGCCGTCGCCGTAGGCCACTGCGGTGCCGAACAAGCGGATCGGGCTGTCGAGGCTCGCCCGGATCGTGGTGGGCGCCTGCTCGGCGGCGACCCGGTAGCCGAAGGCGCGCGGCTGGCTGCTCGTCGGGCCGCCGCCGGTGCAGACCGGA
>JAJYWG010000007.1 GCA_021791615.1 Actinomycetes bacterium | reverse complement strand
AGGGCGAGCACGGCGTAGTAGGGAAGCCCTTGGATGGCGGCATACGCGGTGGCGGCGAGGAGGACGACCTCGGTGGCGGTGTCGAAGCCGATCCCGAAGACGAGGCCGACGAAGTACAGCTGCCAGGTGTGGTTGATCGATCGCATGAACCGCCCGAAGAATCGGTACATGAGCCCGCGGGCCTGAAGTTGGGCTTCGAGCTGGGCCTCGTCGTAGGCGCCGCGGCGCATGTCCCGGAACACTTTGAAGATGCCGGCCAGGACGATCAGGTTGAGGGCGGCGATCAGGTAGAGGAACGAGGCGGAGATGATGGTGCCGGCCGCTCCGCCGGCGGTCTCGTAGGTGGAGTGGGGGTTGACGACCGCCCCGAAGACGGCTTTGGCTGCGATGGTGATGCCGACGCCGACGGCGACGATGACGGTCGAGTGGCCGAGGGAGAAGAAGAACCCCGACCCGAGCGGGCGTTGGCCGTCGGCCATGAGCTTGCGGGTGGTGTTGTCGATGGCCGAGATGTGGTCGGCGTCGAAGGCGTGGCGGAACCCCAAGAACCAGGCGGTGACCGCCACTCCCAGCCCGACGCCGAGCCCCCGGCTGGCGCCGACGCCCTTGTAGTCGAAGTGGTGTGGCATGACGACGAGGAGGTAGATCAGCCACCCCGAGGCGTTGACGGCCAGGACGACCGCGAACATGGCGGCGAGCCGGCCCCATTCTTTGCCGCTCAGGGCGCTGCGGATGCTCTGGAGCCGTGCCGTAGCCGCTCCCATCCGGCCGGGACGTTGCATGGATCTCATCCTCCTGATGGTTCGAAAGAGGATGAAGAGCCCTTGCGAGCACGGTGCCCGGTCTCGCACGAACCGCCCTTCCTCCGAGGACTGGTGTCGTAGGACAGACAAACCCAGGCGACCGGACTCGCCCCCGAGGGGGACCACCGTTGCGGGACAGCGCCGGGATCACACCGGACTTCGCTGGGGAACCTGTCACCTCGGACCGCGCGACCCGAGGCAGGGACGACGGTAGGGCAAGGCATGCGGACCAGTCAAGTCTGATCGGATGATCAGGTAAGCGCCTTGCTGGTGTGGAACACTGGGCTCGTGCACCTGCTGCCCGCCCAACGCGCAGATCAGCGCATCGTCGACGGCGAGCGGGTCTGCCAGGCGATCGCCGCCCTGGACCATCCCGAGGCGATCAGGGACCGGGCCCGACGGTTCGCCCTACTCGGCGACCCGACCCGGCTGACGCTGCTTACCTGCATCCACGTGGCGGGCCCGATCAGCGTGTCGGACCTGGCCGCAGCGACGGGGATCGCCGACACGACCGTGTCGCAGACCTTGCGTCACCTGCGAGCCAGCCAGACCGTGATCGCCGAACGCGACGGAAGGGTGATGCGCTATCGGCTGGCCGACGCCTCCATCGCTGAGCTGGTGAGGACTCCAGGTAGTGAGGGGGCCCGCAGCGGGAGCGCGACGAGGAGGCCAGGTCGAAGTTGATGATGGCCCTCGATGCCGCTGGCTTGGCCGCTTCGAGGTGAGGACGGGTCCAGCGCCCCGCAACGGTCCCGGTGTGAAGCGACGAGGACCCAGCTCTTGGCGCAGGTCGCATATGGCGATAGCATCGCTGTATGGCGATGCTAATTGAGACGGTCGATTTCGATATTGATGCTGAGCGCCGGGAGCTGGCTCCGGCGGCGGCGTTGTTCCGCTCCTTGGGCGACCCGGGACGCCTCGCCATCCTGCGCCGCCTGGTCCTGGGCCCGGCACGGGTGGTGGACTTGGTGGCAGCCGTGGGGCTGGCGCAATCCACGATCTCCAAGCACTTGGCGTGCCTGCGCGACTGTGGTCTGGTCGCGTCTGAGCCGGTGGGGCGGGCGTCGCTGTTCCGGCTGGCCCAACCGGCGTTGATTGACCTGTTCGGCGCAGCCGAGACCGTGCTCGCGGCGACGGACAATGCCGTCGAGGTGTGCCCGACGTGTGGTGTCGGCGTATGCGGGGAGGATCCTTCGTGACGTCCGACCGTACCGGCCAGGGCGTCGTCCTCCAAGACGGCTGCTGCTCGACGGCCGGCCTGTCGGCGATCCCGGTACCGCTGTCGGCTCGTCGCGACGCCGACTGGTTGCGTGCGGCGCGGTGGGCTCGCTGGTTGGCGTGGATCAGCCTGGTGTGGATGGTCACCGAGGGCGCCGTCGGGCTGTGGCAGGGTCTGATCACCGGTTCGATCGCCCTGGTGGGGTGGGCCCTTGGCAGCGCGGTGGAGGGGCTGGCCAGTGTGATCGTGGTCTGGCGGTTCAGCGGATCCCGCATGTTGTCTGAGACCGCGGAGCATCGCGCCCAGCGGGGCGTCGCGGTGTCGTTCTGGCTGCTGGCCCCTTACATCGCCGCCGAATCGATTCGGGACCTCGTGGTCGGCTACCACGCCGAGTCGACGGTCATCGCCCTCGTGCTGACGGCCGTAGCGCTGCTGGAGATGCCGCTTTTGGGTCGCACCAAGCACAAGCTTGCCGCCCGGCTGGGCTCGGCGGCCACCGCCGGGGAGGGCACGCAGAACTACCTATGTGCCGCGCAGGCCGCGGCCGTGCTGCTCAGTTTGGCGGTGACCCGGGTTTGGACCGGGGGCTGGTGGATCGACCCGGTGATCGGTTTGGGCATCGCCGGCGTGTCGGTGTGGGAGGGCATCGAATCGTGGCGAGGCGAGGACTGCTGCTGACCTCCTCGCGGCTGGACGCCTCGCGATCTCTGCCTCCGTCGAGCGCCCACAAGGCGAGCTGACTGTGAAGGTTGCACACCTCTCGACAATGTCTGGCCTCGGGCTGGGGCCACGGGTCATGGGTGGACGGCCTGCTCGTGTTCCCGGTGGCTGGCCGGTTCCAGCTGGAAGGTGCAGTGCTCGATGTCGAAGTGCCCGGCCAGGCACTCGGCCAGGTGGTCAAGCACCCGGGCGCCGCCTCCGTCAGCGAGGACGGCGTCGGCGATGACCACGTGGGCCGACAGGACGGGGATGCCGCTGGTGATCGTCCAGGCGTGCAGGTCGTGGACGTCGAGGACGCCGGGTGTGTCACAGATGTGGCCGCGGACCTCGGCGAGGTTGACGTTCTTCGGGGTGGCTTCGAGCAGCACGTCGACGGCGTCGCGCAAAAGTTTGACGGTGCGCGGCAGGATCAGCACGCCGATGAATATCGACGCCAAGGCGTCGGCCCGCTGGTAGCCGGTAGCGGCGATAACTGCCGCGGCGACGAGGACCGCCGCGGCGCCGAGCAGGTCGGAGAGCACCTCGAGGAACGCCCCTCGGACGTTCAGGCTCTCGCCTTGGCCGCGTCGCAACAGCGCCAGGCTGGCGCCGTTGCCGGCCAGGGCGATCACCCCGAAGACGACCATCAGCCCCGGCGTGGCGGTCTCGGGGTGGGCCAGACGACGGGCCGCCTCCACGAGGATGAAGGCGCCGACCCCGAACAGCAGGACCGCGTTGATCACCGCAGCGAGGATCTCGGCCCGCTGGTAGCCGAACGTGCGGGCCTCGCTGACCGGCCGGGCCGCAAACCACACCGCCAACAGCGACATGCCGATCCCTGCTGCATCGGTGGCCATGTGCCCGGCGTCGGCGATGAGCACCAAGGAATGGGCGAGCACCCCACCCACGACCTCCACCACCAGGATCGTGACAGTGATCCCGAGCACCAGGGTCAGCCGTCCCCGCTGCTCGCTGGCGGCGGTTCGCGTTCCGTGGTCATGGTCGTGTCCCATCAGCGGGACTTCCCCGACGAGTGAACGTGCTCGTTCACGCAGGGTTGGTCGGCGTCGACCGCCAGAACCACATCGGCGAGATCGCCGAGGGCGTGCGCCAGGTGCGCGTCGGCGAGCTGATAGCGCACCTGGCGGCCCTCGGGCTCAGCCACCACCAGCCCACAACCCCGCAGGCAGGCCAAGTGATTGCTGGTGTTCGCCCGGGTCAGACCCAATCGGGCGGCTAACTCGCTCGGGTAGGTCGGCCCATCGAGCAGGGCGAGCAACAGTCGGCAGCGCGCCGGATCGGCGAGCGCACGCCCGATCCGGGCCAACGCGTCCAGGCGGGTTTCAGCGACAGTGAGCATGCCACTACGATACAGCGACCAATGTATCGTTTTCGCCGGTCATCGAGCGCCGCCGAGCGGACACTCGGTCCAGCCGGTTCAGGCGCTCGGCCGGGTGGCGCCGACGTAGACGTCCCCTCCACCCCATTGGGCACCGACGGTGGTCGGGAACGGCTCGACCCGGACGTTGGCGCCGGTGTGGGGGGCGTCGACCATCATCGCCTGAGCGCCCTCGGTGCCGACGTAGATCCCGACGTGGCCGACCGTCGAGCCCGATCCTCCGAAGAAGACGAGGTCGCCCGGTTCGAGCGGCGTACCGGGCCGGAGTTGTGGACCCGCGTCGAACTGGTCCTGGGCCACCCGGGGCAGGGTGATGCCCGCGACCTTGTAGGCGGCCTGCACCAGACCGGAGCAGTCGAAGCCGACCCCGGGACTTTCCCCACCCCAGATGTAGGGGGTGCCGACCTGGGCGAGCGCCCAGTCGACGGCGATCCCGCCGGCCGTGCCGGCGGCCACGGTCTGGGCTTGGGCCTGCCCGTAGGACTGGGCGAGGGAGAGGACCTGGGCGACGTAGGAGTCGGAGTGGTTGAAGGCGAACACGGCAGCCGGGAGGTCGGCGCCGCCCTCCGCCCCGTTGGCGCACAGGTCCCGGGCGGCCGCGTAGACGGCGTCGGTCGGGTCGTAGATGTCGGGCGGGGACACCCCGCCGGGCGGCACCGGCTCGTCGTATTGAGCGAACGTGGCCGGCTCGAACTGGAAGGGCCCGGCGGCGAGCCCGGCAAAATTGACGCCGGATCTCACGCCGGGGGCGGTGCTCTGGCCGTTGTTCGATTCGATCGTGCCGATGGCAGCGAGGACCGTCCAGGGCAGGCCGGGGCAGGTGGTGGCGGCCTGTTGGTAGAGGGCGAGCATGGCGGGCGGGATGGCGCTGGTGGCGGTCGGGCTCGGGGCGCTGGCTCCGCCACCGAGGAGCGAGGCGATCCCCGCCCCGGCGGCGCCGGCCATGAGCACGACGAGGGTGACCAGGCCGGCCCCGACGGCCCCGAGCTTGCTGGCGAGGCCCGAGCGGTCGGCCGCCCCTCCCCCGATGCTCACGACGCCGGTCGGTGCCGGCCTGCCGGCGGGCCGAGGACCCGGCTGGGGTGGCCGAGATCGACCAGGCGGCGTCGGGGACCGGGGTCGCCGATCGCCAGCCACCGCGCCTCGTCGGCGGCCTGTCCGGAGGCGACGACGGCAGTGGCGACCGGGACTGCGGGGTGGGCGAGGACCCGCCGGGCCGAGATCTCCCGGCCGGCCGAAGGGAGGCAGAACAGCACCCAAGTGGGGTGACCGACGGCCCGGGCCAGCTGGGCGTAGCCGTCGAGCTTGGCGGCGAGGCGAGCCACCCGTTCGGAGCCGGTGTCGTACTCCAAGAGGAACGGCAGCCGGGTGCCGCCTTCG
>JAJYWG010000406.1 GCA_021791615.1 Actinomycetes bacterium | reverse complement strand
GCTCGTGGGCAACGCCGTGCACTTCGTCATCCACCTCGCCCGCGACGGCGAGCGCCGCGTCGTCTCCTCGATCCGGGAGGTGACCGGCGCAGAGGGCCCGATGGTCACCTCGAACGAGGTCTTCCGCCCCGACCAGACCGGCCGGGCGGTGCCCGGTGCGCCGCTGCGCAACGAGACCCTCGACCAGCTCGCAGCCGCCGGCTTCGACCCGGGCCTCTTGGAGCGGCCCGAGGGGTGGTGGGAGCAGTGACCGCGCTGGCCGGGCTTCTCGGGGCGGGGGTCGGCCTCGGCCTGGTGTTCGCCTGGGCCGGCTGGCGCGGCGTCACCCTCCCCAGATCAGCAAGGTCGCCCACCCGTCCGAAGGTCGAGCGGGCGACGCTTCGACTCGGCCTGGCGGCCGGTGGGGCGGTCGTCGTCGGGGCGGCGACGGGCTGGCCGGTCGGGGCGCTGCTCGCCGGGCTCGCCGGTTGGGGGCTGCCGGGGCTCCTCGGGGGCACGAAGGGCCGGGGCGATGGGCTGGCGCGCATCGAGGCGGTGGCCGGGTGGGCGGAGATGTTACGCGACACGATGGCCGGCGCCGCGGGCCTCGAGCAGGCGATCGTCGCCACCGCCGCGGTCGCGCCGCTCCCGATCCGGGCCGAGGTCGCCACCTTGGCCGTCCGCCTCGAAGGCGAGCGGCTCGCCCCTGCGCTACGGGGTTTCGCCGACGAAGTGGCGGACCCGACCATGGACCTCGTCGTCGCAGCCCTCGTGCTCGCAGCCGAGCACCAGGCATCCCGGCTCGGCGAGCTGCTCGGCTCGCTCGCCCAGGCCGCGAGGGACCAGGCCACCATGCGCCTTCGGGTCGAAGCCGGCAGGGCACGGTCGCGCACCTCGGTCAAGGTCGTCGTCGGGGTGACCGCCGGCCTCGCCTTGGGCCTCGCGGTGCTCAACCGCTCCTACCTCGCCCCGTATGACTCGGCGCTCGGCCAGCTCGTCCTGCTGCTCGTCGGGGCGATGTTCGCAGGCGCCTTCGTCTGGCTCTCCCACATGACCCGGCCGAGCGCCCCCGAGCGCTTCCTCGCCAGAGCCAACGAGCTCACGCTTCCCGAGCCCACGTCGGGGATCGCGCCGTGATCACCGCGCTGGCCCTGGGCGCTGGCACCGGGTTCGGGATGTGGCTGGTCGTGCGGGGCCTGTTCCCGTCCCGGCCGTCCCTCGCCGAGGCGCTCGCCCAGCTGAAGCGGGTGCCCGAAGCGGCGCCGGTGCTCGCCCCGGTGTCCGAGGGGGGTGTCGCCGCACAGCTCGGACGTCCGATCGCCGAGCTGCTCGGTCACGTGGGAGCCGGCTGGCTGGTGCCGGGCCGGATCCGCCAGGACCTCGCCGTGCTCGATCGCAGCGCCGAGCGCCACCTGGCCGAGAAGGTCACCCTCGCCCTCGTCGGCCTCCTCCTCGTCCCCGCCCTCGCCGCGCTCGCGGCCCTCGACGGTTCACACGTGCCGCTCGCCCTCCCGCTGTGGGGTGCGCTCGTGCTCGGGATCTGCGGTTTCGTCGTCCCGGACCTCGGCATCCACGCAGATGCCAACCGCAGGCGGCGGGACTTCCGCCACGCGCTGTCCAGCTTCTTGGATCTCGTCGTCGTCGCCCTCGCCGGCGGCGGCGGGGTCGAGAGCGCGCTCGCCGACGCGGCGAGCATCGGGGCCGGGTGGCCATTTGCCTACCTGCGCCGGGCCCTCGACCAGGCCCGCCTCGCCCGCGAAGCCCCATGGACCGCACTCGGCCGGCTCGGCACCGAGCTCGGTGTCGGCGAGCTGTCCGAGCTCGCCGCCTCGGTCGCCCTGGCCGGCACCGAAGGGGCGAAGGTCCGGGCCTCACTTGCCGCAAAGGCCGTGTCGCTGCGCACCCACCAGCTCGCCGAGGCCGAGACCGCCGACCAGGCCGCCAGTGAGCGCATGAGCCTCCCCGTCGTCGTGCTCTTCGCCGGCTTCTTGCTCTTCATCGGGTTCCCCGCCGTCGAAAGGGTCCTCCACAGCCTCTGAAACCACCAGCAGCACCAAGGAGAAAGGCAGGCCCATGCCGTGTTCCCCGAACTGACCGTCATCCGGCACCTCTTCGAGGTGCTCAGCGCCCGATGGCAGGCGCTTCGCGCCGATCCCGAGGCCGGCTACTCGACCGAGACGGTGATTGTCACCGCACTCTTGGCAGCCCTCGCGCTGACCGCTGTCGGGATCATCGTGGCCAAGGTGATCGCCAAGGCCAACAGCATCACGACCGGCCCCTGACTCGCCCATCGTGGACGACTGTAGGGAGGCAGGATTCGTGTCGGTTGGGCAGGCTACTCGTCGGCCGCATGTCGCTTCGGCAGGTTTCCTGTCGGTTGGAATCGGCTACTCGTCGCGCACTGCCGCTTCTACGCACGCCACTGACGACTGCTCGCCACGGCACGGACCAGCTACATCGCGGCCTGTCCCGCTCGCTGAGGGGTCACGTCGATGACGGCGAGCGCCCCCGACCTCAAAGTCAGCGGCAGAGCCGGTCCCGACCATGATCGAGGGAAGTGCCAAGTTGCTTGCCGCACTACATTCCAAGACGACAGAATCGATCGACCTTCGCCCAGGTCGGCACCGACAACGAGCCTGCCTCAACCGACACGATCGAGGAGTCCTTACAACGACGTCGCCGTCGCCGAGACGGGGCTCCGATCGCCCTCGCTCGCTCGCCACCGGCCGGGAGGTCGCCGGCATGGGGGCCGGCGCGCCCGCTGGCGCGGTGAGTCGGGAGCCGTGGCCGCAGAACTGGTCATCGCCACCCCGCTGCTCCTCCTGCTCATCTTGGGGGTGATCCAGTTCGCCTTGTGGGAGCACGCCACCAACCTCGCCGAGGCGGCAGCCCAACAGGGCCTGTCGGTCGCCAGGCTCCAAGGCGAGACCGCGCAGGCCGGCACCGCAGAGACCCAGAGCGTCCTCACTCAGCTTGCCGGTGGCGTGCTGATCGGCCCGCAGGTGCGCGCCACCCGAACCGGTGCCAGCACGACGGTGGTGGTGAGTGGGCACGCCGAGAGCGTGGCCGGACTTTTCAGCTTGCCCGTGCAGGCCACCGCCGTCGGGCCGACGGAGCCAGCGGTACCCGGGGCGGGACCGTGAGCGGGAGCAGGATGACCCCACGGACCCGCATTACAAGCACCGTGCACAGCATGACGAGGCGCATTGTGTGCGGCGCCAGGGCGGGTGCCGGCGGCGGGCTACGTGACGAGCGGGGTGCGGTCGCAACCGAGCTGGTCCTGCTCACCCCGCTGCTCATCGTGATGCTGCTCTTTGTCGTCGCCCTCGGCCGGCTCGCCGGGGCGCGCATCAACGTCGACGGGGCGGCCGCCCAGGCCGCGCGCGCCGCATCCATCGCCACCACCCCGGCCCAGGCTGCCGCCAGCGCCCAGCAGGTAGCCACGGCGGCGCTCGGCTCGGACCACGTCACCTGCGCCACCCTCCAGGTCGCGACGGACACCGCCCGCTTCGCCCCCGGCGGGTCGGTCACGGTCGCCGTCACCTGCGCCGTCGCGCTCAGCGACCTGACCGGGCTGCGCCTGCCCGTCACCGAGCGCGTCTCTTCGACCGCGGCCTCGGTCATCGACACCTACCGCTCGGTCCTCGGCCCATGACCCAAGCGCTGCGCCGACGCCTCGGCGAAGAAAAGGGGATGGTCACCGCCTTCGTCGTCATCTTCACCCTGGCGCTCCTCGCCATGGCCGGCCTCGTCCTCGACGGCGGCCTCGCGCTCACGGCCAAGGTCCATGCCATCGACGACGCCCAGGCAGCAGCGCGCGCCGGGGCCCAGGCGATCGACATCCCCCTCTACCGCTCGACCGGCACGATCACCTTGGACCCCGCCCAGGCGGTCGCTGACGCCCAGGGCTTCCTCGCCGCGGCCGACGAGCACGGCACCGTCACCGTCGCCGGCGAGACCGTCGCGGTCACCGTCACGATCACCCAGCCCACCCAGATCCTCTCGGTCGTGGGCGTCGACCAGCTGACGGTGACCGGGACCGGTAGCGCCACCGCACAGCAAGGACCCTGACATGGCCCGCCTCGCACACCTCGCCAAAGGCATCGCCGCCCTCGTCGTCCTCGCCGCCCTCGTTGCCGGCATCCCCTGGGCGCTGTGGCACTACATCGGCTGGCCCCTCCCGCACCACATGCCTTCGGTCGCCCAGGTCGGCCGGGCCCTCGACGCCCACGGCATCGCCGGGCGAACCCTCGTCGACGTCCTGGCGGTCGTGGTGTGGGTCACCTGGGCGGTGCTCGTCGCCTCGGTCGCCGCCGAGATCCCCGCCGCGCTCGGCGCCCGGCGCGCCCGGCGCCTCCCGGTCGCCGGTCTCTTCCAGCCGCTCACGGGGCGCCTCGTCGCCGCCGTCGTGGTCGCCGCCCTCGCCCTCGCACCCAGGCCCGCCCAAAACCAACCGGTCGGTTCGCCTGACACAGGCCTCGTGGCCCTGCGCCGCCCGGTCGCCGCCTTTGTCCTTGCCGGCACCAACCAGCCGACCCATCCGCAGGCGCCGCTCAGGCCGCCACCTGGGGCCGACACGTCGCCAACAGGCGCCCCAGTGGCCCCGCCGCTGGCGGCCGGCCCTTCGGGCCCGGCACCCCAAGCATCGCCTGGCACCCAGGTGGCCGACCAGATGCGCACCTACGTGGTCCAGCGCGGCGACACGCTGTGGGGCATCGCCGAGCGTGAGCTCGGAGACCCGCTGCACTGGTCGGAGATCTACGCGCTCAACGAAGGGCGCTCCCAGCCCGGCGGCGCCAGCCTCACCGACCCGCACTGGATCGACCCTGGCTGGACGCTGCTCCTGCCATCCTCCAGTGCGCCGCAGTCGACGCCCAAGCCGCCAGCACCGGAACCGGCACCCTCACCGATCACTCCGACCCTGCCGCCAGCCCCAGTCCCTACGAGCCCAACGTCCAGCACGCCGGCAACGACGGTCGGGCCCCGAAACGCTCACATGGCGGCACCGTCGCCCGCCGGCGCGCACGTGGTCGAGGAACCGGTGCAGCTGCCCTCTGGAGCGGTGATCGCCGGGTCGTTCGCGGCCGGGGTGATCTCGGCGCTGACCGCGGAGCGGCTGCGCAGACGGCGCGCCTACCGCCCCGGCCCACCGCGCCCCGCCGTCCGCCTCGCCCCGCCGGTCCGCCCTCAAGGCCTGCGCGACCTGCTCGCCACCACGAGAGCCGCGCGAGCAGATGACGGCCGCGACCTCGACGCCGCCGCCCCGCCAGCCCCGGTGCCGCTGAGCGTGATCGCCGAGGAGGCGGCCATTGTCCGCCCCGATCTCATCGCGGTCGCTCACCGCGACGCCCACGAGGTGCGCGTGGGGCTTTCGGACTGGCCGGGCCTTCGCCTGAGCGGCCCCGGCGCCGAGGGAGCGCTTCGGGCCTGGATCGCCGCGCTCGTCACCCGCGATGGTCCCTATGCCGCCGAGATCCTGCTCCTATCCGAGCTGGGCGAGCGGCTCCTTCCAGGCGTCGAGCTTCCG
>JAJYWG010000063.1 GCA_021791615.1 Actinomycetes bacterium | reverse complement strand
TCTCGAGCACGCTCGGATTCGAGAGCAGCTTCAACATCGGCAACGGCACCGAGACGGGGGAGGAAAGTACAGCTTGCAGCTCATGCCACGCGGGTTCGTCGATGACGAACACGCGGCGGTCTGCAAGGTCCTCCTGAGCAGCCTCGACCGCATTCCTCAGGACGTACTCACTGGCGGTCTCCCCGTGGGCGTCGGCGGCAGCTCGAAGCACCGTGTCTTGAGCTGGGGTCAAGCGGAGATTGAGTCGCTCGCTCTTCGCAGCCATGGGGACACTGTACACCGTTTGACGTACACTTCAATCAGCAGCTCGCCTAGCTGGGCGTTTGGCGACGCGAGGCAACCCGTCGGAACTACGACCTCAGGCTGCCCCATAGCCTCCGGCCCTCTGCCGGCCCGAGGGAGCCCGGCCGGGAGAGCGCCGTTCGCGTCAAGTGCCAGGCCACGCAGCCGGTCCGGCTCTGCAGGCCGAGCCTTCGACCAGGAGCTTGGTCTGGTGTGCCGTTGTCTCGTCGACTGGGACTATGGGTCCTCCGGGGTCTGGTTGCTGCCCAGCACGCCTTCGAGCGCCTGCCAGCTGTCCCTTGGAGGCGTGCTCGCCCCTACTCTTCACGAGGACCTGAAGCAATGGAACGAGTGGGCTGAGCGGCTCTTCAACGGGCGGGTGATCGAACCAGACCGGAGGAAGTGACCCGCTGGGAAGCCATGAAGCTCGATCTCGCCCAGCGGGCACAAGATGAGCTCGGTGAGGAGTGGGAAGTCCTCTATCAAGACGCGGGCGCATGGACCTGGGTGCGCCGTCCGAACTGCGGGTGCTCGTAGAGCCGAGGGGTGTCAGCACGGTGCAGGGTGAAGATGAACCGGCCCAGGTCGTCCTCGAAGGGCGCGAGCCCCGGATTGGCGGCGGTTTGGCAGGCCCCGAAGTCGGCCTGGAGGGCTGGGCCGGGATCCACCGAGAGATGGGCGGAGGTCTCGAGGATGGTCATGACCATGAGAGCAGCAGCGAAAACCGGTAAGAGACCGAAGAGGATCTTGCGGCGCGTCCGGATGGTGGTCCCAGTCGCTGCGGCGAGCGCAGCGCCAAGGGCAAGCGTGAGGAGTCCCCATCTCTGGGATCCCGGCGACCATCCCCGGTTCAGCCAGTGCGAGAACGGCGTCCACGGGGGCGTCTCGCGCTATGGAACCAGGGGAGAGCCGTGCTTGCCATGAAGAGGACGACGAGGGTCAGCGTGCAGATGAGCGCCGCTTGCGAGGGACGCACCGGGTGGACAGCTTCGGTTTTCGTCTTCCATGCAGGATCATCGAATAGGTCCACCGTCCGCTTTCCCATGGGGTGCAGGTCGCACATCCATGTGCTCTCGATCCTGCCGCAAAGAACGCCAGCACGGCGTGGATGGGGCCCCGAGAGGGGTCGATCAGAGATCAACACCGATCCCGGTTCAACGTTTTGCTCCAAGAAATCGGCGATGGCCAGGGCTGATGCGTCAGGCAGGCGAGCGAGCCGGACACGGCCCATGGCGGTTGGTGAAACCACCTCGCAGGCCGCGGCGACCGGTGATTTCTTGCCGCGCGATCGGCCACCTGCCCCGGGACCCACACCACCGACGTAGGTCTCGTCGAACTCGATCTCGCCGCTGAGCTTGTCTCGCTCCTCCTGGTCCATCGCCGCCCGCATCTTGTGGAGCAGGAGCCACGCCGTGGCGTAGTCGACGCCGGTGATCCGTTGGACGCTGAGTGCTGAGACCCCGATCTTGGTCTGTACGAGGTGCCAGGCGACGACGAGCCACGTGGCGAGCGGCACCTTCGTCCGCTCGGGCAGCGTCCCCGTCGTCGCAGTGAACCATCGCCGACAAATTCCACACCACCAGCGAGGTCCCCCCGGCAACGTGATAGCCGCTTCGCACCGCGGGCAGGAGATGCCGTGCTGGAACCGCACCGCGGTGAGATACCGAACGGCGTTGGCCTCGGTCCCGAACCACCGGTTGAACTCGGCCAAATCCCTGGGGTAGTGCCGACCAGCCTGAGGCTGGCCCTCATCGAACTCCCAGGTCAGCACGTGCCACGGCTACCACAACATCTTGTGCTCGCGTAGTTGTCTCGCGAGCCCTTTCGTACTGGACCGCGTACCGAAACAGGAACCGTCCGGCGAACCCTTTCTCTGCGCGCGAGACGAACGCAGCGACCTCCCCAGGCGACGCGGCCGCCGGGCCGTGGTGATGTCGCGCCTCTCGGTTGAGCACCTCTGCCGGCTGACCCGCCTCGTCGCCGCCCGCGCCACACCATCTACCTGCATGTTCGACAGGGGTCACGACCCCGAACGCCGGCAGCGTGACACGCCGAGGGGAGCGTCATGCGAATGCCGGTGGAACAGCTGGGTGCGATCGATGCCCAGCGGCTCGGAGCCCTCGTTGGCCACCTCACCCATGAGGAGATGTGGAGCATCGACGAAGCGCTCGTGGCCGTCCTCGGTCTCGCGTAGGTGCGCTCGCCGAACATGGCCGTTTGGCCCGTCGAACAGCCGGGGGGAATTTCACTCCGCTGGCCATGACAGATCCGGACGGATCCGGACGTGACCGTCTCCCTTATCAGGCTCCTGTCTCAGGCTCCTGTCATCCGGCCTGCGGGCGCGCGCACTATGGCTGCGGGCTGCGGCGCAGTGACGTCGCGATGCTCGAGATGGCCGACTTCGGGGTCGACCCGCACGCCCCTGAGCCCTGCGACGCGCAGATGACCGGGTGTACCGCTACGTCCTCCAGCTTTTCGGCGACGCCCTCGACGCTGACGATGTTCCTGCCGGCGCCTACCTCGATCTGTGGCGTCGGCGCAGCTCCATTCACCTCGCCGAGGGCTCGGTCCTTCACCGTGGTGGATCCCTCGGGGGAGGATGTCCGCGCCAGCGCCGCACAGTCGTCAGCACCCGATGGCTGCGATCTCGACGTGGTCCAGGACCGACGAAGGAGCAACCCGACCGGCGTTCACCCACCAGAGCTGCCGGCCGAAGACCGACACCTCGGCGTCGCGAGCTGACGATCGCATCGCGGCGGGAACGCTGCGGACCGTGCACCAGCGCTGCGAGCCAGGAACGAGCAGCTCCCACGTGGCGTCGGCACCGTGTGCGCGAGCAAGGAGCGCCCCGTTGGAGAGCAGCGTGAGCTGGCCTGTGGCAGGTCCTGTGGTCGAGGCGAATGGCGTGCGGGGCAGGCCGACATCGGTCCAGGTGGCACCACCATCCGTCGAGCGAAGGACCAGGTAGGGGAAGCGCAAGGACCCGTGGACGAGGAGCTCCGTGGACTCCGAGACCGCTGCGATCTCGCCATGGGCGCACGGATCCAGGAGCGTCGGCCACGCGGGCTCCTCCCAGGAGGCGCCGCCGTCGCTCGATCGCAGCAGCTCCTGCTGGGCATGAACACCAGCTGCGCAGTTCGACGCCGAGAACGGGCCCAACGTGACGCACGGACCGCTCGACGGGCACTCGAGCGCAGTGGGATACCAAGCCCCGGACGCGGGATCGAACTGCTCGACGCGAGGGGTCTCGACGGTCTCGCTGAGGCTCGCCGGCGAGTAGAGCGCCTCGACCGCGTTGGACTGGTAGCGAAAGCCGCCGAACCCCGTCACGGTCGCCCCGGGCGGGGTGGGCAGCACGCTCCACGAGGCTCCCCCGTCGGACGTCTCGAGGCCGACGTCCCGGTCGACGGTTCCTGTCGGGACGACGGGCACCTCGAATGCCAGGAAGATCGCTGGGCCGCTCTTGGGAAGCGCCACAGTGTCGCAACTCGACGGCTCTCCTGCCGGTGTGAACGCCGGAACTGGCGACATCCCGGCCCTGGCAAGGGCGGCGACGGCACCGACCGTCGGGATGCTCGTGGTGGTGACCGCGCCGCCTGCGCCGAGCGTCGTGATCACCACGGCGCCTGGTGCGCAGTACGCGACGCGGTCCGGTGCTCCCGGGTTCGCCGAGATCGGTGCCAGTCCATCGCCGGTCTCGCTCAGGACCGAGAAGCGCCCGAGGCTCGCGAAGGTCGGCGGCGCCTTCACGGCGAGTGACGCGTCGCCCATGCGCACCCAGCCGTAGCTGAGTGAGACCCGGGGTGGAGAGCCCCGGCCGACGGTGATCTGCGGTCCCTTGGCCGGCCCAGGGAGGACGTCGAGGGCTTCGCCGTTGGGCCGTGTGCCGATCATCGAGACGAGTGGCGCGAAGCCTCTCACCCGCACCATCTGGGCGGGGATCGCGCTCCGCCGTGTGAGAGCGAGGAGGGCGCAGGCGGTGGGGATCGGGCAGCGCGCCACGTGGGCGTGTGCCGGGACGACGATCCGGAACCGCACCGAGCTCTCCGCCGGCCCGAGCCCGCACCCGTTGTAGGTGAACGGGCCCACGCACCGCAGACCGATGCGGTAGGTGCCTGACGCGAGCCTCACCACCCGTGGCGTCCCCGACGGCCCTGCCTCGACCCAGGGTGCATCCGGCACCTTGAAGCTCACGTGGAAGGTGGTCGGCGACGACCAATGGACCGTGTCCACCGTGTCCGACAACCCTCCGGGACACCCGCCCCAGCAAATTGTGGTCGTGGATGTGCCGTTCGGGCGTGGCGCCGTCGCCAGCTCGTGCGCCACGCTCACGACGCCCGTCACCGTGACGCGGCTCCCAGGTCGTCCCGAACGTGGCGAGATGGAGAGGCGGATCCGGGGCTCGTGCTCGACACGGTCCGGCCGACTGGTCGTCAGCGTTGCCTCCACGACCACGTGGTACGAACCGGATCGGACGCTCCCTACGCGCAAGCAGCCGGAGAACGCTCCGTCGAGGGACTGCGTGACCGGCACGGTCGCTCCACGTGTGGTTGCTGTTCCTGTCGAGCACCGAGATGGCGGGGGCGCCGACGCGGCCAGGTGCTCGAGGCTCGGCGGCGGACTCGCAGAGGGTGCTCGTCCTTCGTGGGACCGCGAACGCGTCGGACCCGACGGAGGAATGCTCGCGAGAAGCCCGGCGACGAGGCCGGCGACGGCGACGATCACGAGGACGATCACCGCCCACCGCCGCCGCTGGTGGCGGCGGGCCTCCTTGATCAAGACCTCGGGCGCCCCGGCCGGCGCGTCCTGCAGTGGGGCGGGGGAAGGATCGACCCGGTTCGAACGCTCGGCGCCCACCACGTGCCGGCGTCGCGTGCTCGTGCGCCACCTGCTCGTGGTCGTGCTCATCGTTCGCTCCTCCCCGAGTGCTATGCACTATAGCATCATGAACAAAGCCGGGAGCGGCCATACCACGCCGTCGGCCAGAGACCGTGCGAGGTGGCGAGCCGCGGCGCGACCCGAAGGTGAGCCCCCTCCTGGCGCCGACACCCGGGCGCCGACACCCTGGCGCCGACACCCTGGCGCCGACACCCTGGCGCCGACACCCTGGCGCCCGGGCCAAGAAGGTTCAGAAGGTGTCGACGACGGTGCCGCACGCCGAGGGGTCGTAGCCGTCGATCGCCGAGAGCTGGCGGCGCAGCTCGTCGCTGCCCAGGGCCCCGAGGAG
>JAJYWG010000311.1 GCA_021791615.1 Actinomycetes bacterium | reverse complement strand
GGCGGACCTCGCTGCGTTCCTGCGGCCTGCGCGCCATCGGGCTTCCCCTTGGAACCGGCGCCGACCCCGGCTTCAGCACCGAGGTTCGTCACGCGGGAGCGGCGAGGCGCTCCTTCATCACATCAAGGCCTCCGGCAGGATTTTCTGAGCTTCTTTCCCTCTGCCGCTGCCGGCTCGCCGACGGACGCGGCGACCAGCGACGACGCGCTCGGCGGGGGACTTCCGGGGTAGTTCCGGGGTAGGGCAGAATACGTCACGTGACGGACTCTTTGGCCCTCAGCTGCGAGTGGTGCGGCCGTCCCCTCCCGCCGCGGGGGAGTCGACCTGGACCGCGGGCTCGCTACTGCCGGCCGTCGTGCCGCCAGCGCGCCTACGAGGCGAGGCTCATGGCGAGAGCAGCCGGGCGTCCTGTTCCAGCCGTGCAGGAGGAAGTGGCACCGAACGACGCCGAGCTCCGGGAGCTGGCGGCGAGGCTGGAGGACCTGGCTCGTGCCCAACAAGCGGCCCGCAGCGCCGTCGCCGACGACGAAGCGAACTACGCGGTCGCGTTCGAGCAGCTCTTCGTCGCGGTCGCTCGCCTGAACCCGCTGAACGGTGCGGCTGTCATCCGGACGCGGGCGGAGCCGTGGGTCACGTGAGCAAGCGAGAGGGATCGGCATCCCACGGTGGTTGGGCGCGCTGTCGCATCCGCCAACGCGAGACTTCAGTGAGCTCAGCGCCAGGCAACGCCGATGTCAGCCCGTGCCGACCGACGCGAGCACGGCGCTTGCCGCGACGGCCATGATGACGGCTACGGCCTGTAACCGAGACATGCGTTCGTGCAACACGACACGTGCACAGGCGAGCGTCCCCAAGGGGTAGAGCGCCATGAGCGCAGCCATCACCGCGAGGTGGCCCCGGTGGACGCCCACGATCACGAGGACGTCTGCGATCGCCTGGGTGACGCCGCTCCCGATCGCGAAGCGAAGCGGCGATCGAGGTGCGGTCAGCGACTCGTCGTCACGGGACATCGGCGAGGAGACGAGGCGCATGAAGAGCACGCCCACGCCGAGGAGTCCGGCACCGACGGCGAACTCGACGAGCACGGGCGCTGCCCCTGAGTTGGTCGGCGTGAGGTCGAGGGAGACCAGGAACAGGCCGGTCACGACCCCGGCGGCCAGACCGGTGGCGATCGCCTTGGGCTGGGTCCGACCGCCGTGCCCCGTCGGGTCGTAGGCGAGAATGGCTGCCGAGAAGAGCACGACACCGATCGCTCCCTCGCCGAGCGGGCCGAGCCGCTCTCCGTGGCTGAGCCCGTAGAGGACCGGCACGAGCCCTGCGACGACGGCGACAATCGGGGCGAGCACGCTGACGGGGCCCATCGCAAGCGCGCTGTAGAGGAGCCAGATCGACCCCGCCGCCGTCACTCCGGCCAGGGACCCGTAGCCCAAGGCAGCGAGGGACCAGTGGGATCCGGCGAGCGGGAGAAGGGCGACGCAGGTGAGCGTGCCCACGGCGAAGGCGACGAAGGTCACCACCAAAGAGACCATGCGCTGCGAGGCAAAGCCGCCGAGGAAGTCCGAGCTCCCGTAGACAAGGGCGGCGGCGAGCCCGAGGGCGACGATGGTTCCCATGCGTCACCAGTAAAGTAGCTACACTGGTGACGTGCAAGTGTTTGATGACGCAGCGCTCGTCGTGGACTTCTTGAACACCGTCGACATCGACGAGGACGTCGACCTCCTCTCGAACGACCCCGAGTACCGGTCGTGGGCAGAAGCGCATGGGCTGCCCGTGACTCGACGGAAGGCGGCACGGGGCCTCCGCGACGCGCTGCGGGACCTCCTGGTCGGCGAACCAGCCGAGCTCCCTCGCATCCCCCTCTTGGTCGCGCTCGATGCCGACGGGACGCCGCACGTCGCCGTCGAAGACGTCGTGACCGGCGTGCTAGCCGCGGTCCTCGCCCTCGTCGAGCGCGGCGAATGGACTCGGATCAAGCTTTGTCCGAACTCCGTCTGCCTGGAGGCCTTCTACGACCGTTCGAAGAACCGCTCACGGGCCTGGTGCGACATGGCGGGGTGCGGGAGCACGATGAAGGCGCGGGCGTACCGGGCGAGACGCCGCGGAGGCAGCTCGAGCGCTACAACCACGTCCGGCGTACTCCGCACGCTGGTCCAGCCATCGGTCACTTGACGGGTTGGCGGCCAGAGGCGAGCCCCGCCAGCGGGTGTTGCCGCGTTTGCGGACCTCGCTCGTCGATTGTGGGGGACGTGAGTCGAGCTTGCCGAGAGACTCGCGACAGGTGGCGGCCGATCGTGTCCCTGTTGGCAACGACGCCGACTCGCCAATCTATGGCAGCGGACTGGGCGTCCTTTGCGCGTGCCACGTGTGGCCGTTCCAGATCTGCGAAAATGGGCGACCGTCGGCCATGCCTGCAGAGACGCACGCGTCTGGCGCTGGGCAGGAAAGCGCGAAGGAACCAACCCCGGGGCCGGGAGAGGGCACTTCATGGAGTGACCATTGGCCCTCCTGCCAAGACTCGGCGATCAGCGAGCCGTTGTAGCTACCAACGGACTCGCAGACATGCGTGCTCGGGCAGGACACGGCGTCGAGCACGCTGTAGCCGACGGTGCTCGGGTTGGGGCTCGCTTGCACCTTCCAGTCCGCCCCGGTCCACTGCTCAGCGAGCGTGAACTCTGTGCGTTGTGTCCCGACCGCGACACAGAACTCTGGGGAGCGGCAGGAGACTCCTCTGAACGCCGACAACGGAGCAGGGTTGATAGGAGGCGCAAGCCGCCAACCTTGTCCGTTCCACACCTCGGCCAGGGTCAGCTCTCGACGACTGGGAGACGGTTGCGCGGTCGCACCGTAGCTGTAGTCGCCCACCGCAATACAGAAGCGCTTCGACGTGCACGACAGCCCTGCCAAGGTGACGCTCTGGAGGGGTGTCGGCGCGGTCGGAAGTGGCATCGCCTCACTCGTCCACTTGCCGTCACGCCAGATCTCAGCCTCCAGCCTCCGAATGGAGGATCCCACTGCGACGCAGAACCCCGTCGACGGGCAGGAGACGGCGTCCCCCTTCACGCCAGCCTGGGCCCTCCAGCGATTGCCGTCCCAAACCATCGCGCCCGACGCGCCCACGGCAACGCACTGTCGAGCCGTCGGACAGCTCACTGCGATCGTGGCAAGGCTTGTTGCCGAACCGATCACAGGAGCCCGCTGGCGAAGCCAAGTGGTGCCGTTCCACCGGAGCACGAGTGATCCATGCTGCACGGGGGACTCGGAATAGTAGTCGCCGACCGCCGTGCACGTGTCGGCGGAGCTGCACCAGAGGCCCGTCAACGTCGCCGCCTGCTTCGACCCAAGAGACGTCGCGGCACGCCTGTTCGACTTCTGCGATGCCGAGCCCCCGCGAGCGGGGGCGGAGTTCTTGCGCACCCGGGCATGGCCGTTGTGCCCGAATGCGCCGTGACCGACCACAGCAGCGACCGACGCCACGACGAGCACGGCCGAGATCCCGATGATCCAGCGTCGCCGGCGCCGCTGGCGCGCCTCTTTGAACAGGACCTCTGGTGATGGCGGTTCCGCGCCCTCGATAGGGCGGTCCAACGTCGGCGTTCGCGTCGTCATGTCATCGCACCGCCTCGATCATCGCGATGAGCTCGCTCTTTCGGTAGCCGTGGCGGCGTGCCGATCGGACAAGATCGCGCACTTGAGCAACGAGCGCGCTCTTCTCCGCGGTGCCCGCGACCGTGATCCCGTGCCCGCGTCGGAACTCGAGGAGGCCTTCTTCTCGCAGCAGGTGGAGCGAACGGAGCACCGTGTTCTTGTTCACGCCTATCACTGCGGCGAGGTCTTTGGCGAGCGGGAGTCGGTCGCCAGGCCCGGCTTCACCCTCGGCGATCGCCCGACGGATCTCGGCCGCCACTTGCTCAGCCAGTGGAAGTGGGTCACCGCGGTCGATATGCAGCTCCATGGTGCCTATTGTACTAGTCCTAGTCCCATCACATAAGGGAGCTGATGGCGTCCAGGGCCGTCCAGGGACGCCCACATCTCGCGCGGCCGACCCGCCGCATTGCCACGGCCCCACCGTGCCCGCGATGTGCCGGTGCACGGGCGCCCGCAGGTCTCGCAGGCCTCGGTCGAGCTGAGCTCCCATCGCCTGGGGCTGGGGGGGGACACCTCGTGCTATACCCGCTGCCACTGCTCTTCGGTCCGGCGCCGATGCTCTTGGGTCTCTTCGATCCGCTCCTCGGACTCCGCCGGGATGGGCACCCCTGCCAACTCGGCCAGGCGCAGTCGGGTGCCCTCGTAGCCGAGCGGCGCCCACATGGCCTCGTGCGGCCGCTGTGTCGGCCCCAGGGCGGCCGTCGCCACCGGGACGGTGGCCTGTGCCAGGACCCCGCCGTGCACCGGCCTCGCGGCGGGGGTGGCCGAAGCAGAAGCAGATCCAGTAGGCGAGCCCCGAGGCCACTTGGAGGTCCTCGTAGCTCGCGAGCTTCTTCCCCAGGCGCTCCAGGGTCTCGGTCGAGCGGTCGTACTCCAGGCAGAAGATGACCTGGTGGCCGGCCTCCTCCCAGCGGCCGAGGCCGTCGGGCTGGGCGATCCGGTCGAACTGGCTGGCGCAGTAGCGCTCTGACCACCACAGCGAGAGGTCGCAGTCCTCCCTCCACCGGGACTCGGCCATGAGCGCCGAGAAGAACCCGTTCACACCGACCAGGTGCCGGAGGCGCTGGGACTTCCCGATGGCGAGCGCCTTGTCGGCCCGCCAGCGGGACTTGTCGGGATCCTCGCCCCGCTCGGCGGCCATCACCATGGCGCCCAGCTCGTCGAGCACGTAGTGGCACGGGAGGCTGGCGTAGCGGTGGTCGAGCGGCTGGAAGCGGTCCACCAGCCGGAGCTTGTACAGCGTGGTCAACCGGTGCTGGGCGGTGTTCAGGTTGTCGAAGTACATCTCGGCCAACTGGTCGGTGGTGAAGACCCGGTGGCGGTAGAGCATGGTCAAGATGGACCGGTCCCGCTCGGTCAGCCGATGCGCCACCTCCATCACGAGCCCGTCGCCGGCCCGTGGCCGGAGAGAAGATGATTTCATGAGAACAGACCCAAGGAGTCGGGGTTCGCGACTGGCGGGGGTGGAGTGGCGACACGCTGGCACTTCGGCGCGGGGTGGGTGGTCCGTTCAGGACTGGCGACCGCGCTGGCGGGGGTGTTGGCGACCGTGATGGCAACCCCGTGGAGCCCCCTCACTTGGCGTACCCCTCACGACGGACCTTCGCGTGCGGGGCAGGCAAGCTGATCGCCGGCCCTTCGACCAACGGTTCGAGGTTCGCATTCTGGGAGGCCGGGGGCGCCACGTCCGCTACCAGTGTCTTTATCGTGGCTGATCTCCCACGGCGCGAACTGGTAGGACACGCGAGCCGTGGTGTCGCGATGTCGCGATACCATGAGTGTATGGCAAAGCAGACCACCGTCCGGCTTCCCGACGACCTCGCCGACGAGGCCGAAGCGGTCGCGCGCGTGCGCGGCACCAGCGTGAAC
>JAJYWG010000514.1 GCA_021791615.1 Actinomycetes bacterium | reverse complement strand
GATGTTGTCGAAGTACATCTCGGCCAGCTGGTCGGTCGTGAAGACCCGGTGGCGGTAGAGCATGGTCAAGACGGACCGGTCCCGCTCGGTAAGCCGGTGTGCCACCTCCATCACGAGCCTGTCGCCGGCTCTCGGCCGAAGAGAAGATGATTTCATGAGAACCGACCCAAGAAGTCGCGACTGGCGGGGGTGAAGTACCGACACGCTGGCACTTCGGCCCCGAGAGGGTGGTCCGTTCAGGACTGGCGACCGTGCTGGCAGGGGTGTTGGCGACCATGCTGGCGACCCACTGGATCCCCCTCACTCGGCGTACCCGTCACGGCGGACCTTGGCATGGATGGCGGCCAGGCTGATCGCTGGCCCTTCGATCAGCGGCAGAAGGTTCGCATTCTGGGAGGCCGGGGGCGCCGATCCTGACGGTGGTCGAACCTTTCCGATGGTGGAGGGGTTCGACGCCGTCGGGTGTGTGCCGCCGAGCGGTATCCGGAAGTAGGGGCGCACGGCGGAACGGCTCTCGACGTCGATGCGGGCAACCAGAGCCTGGAGGAGGCCCTTTTGGGCTTCGGGTTCGCCGTGCTCGATGGTGTCGGTCACGTGTCGGCGGAGCTCGTGGAGGTGCTCTTCCGTGATGCCGGGTTCTTGTCCTTCTTCGAGCAGGCTGGCAAGTTCGACGCGGCGGGCTTGGAGGGTGGCGATCTTTGCTGCGAGGGTCTCGACGCGCTGTCCGCAGGTCGTCTCGGTGAGGGTGCCGGCTTCGAAAGCGAGGAAGTACCGTTCGATGGCTTCTTCTGCCTTGGTCAGCTCGGCGTCGACGACGCCGAGCTCGTCTTGGTGTTGGCGGCGTTTGGCCCCGGAGCGGGCGAGGCCGGCGGCGAGGGCGGCGTCGAGGAGGTCGTTGCGGCTGAGAAGTCGCAGGAGGGCGCCGAGCACTTCGCTTTCGAGCTGATCGGCCGGGAGCCGTTCGGCGGGGCAGGTGTCGGTGCCGTAGCGGTGGCGGGAGAAGCAGGTGTAGTAGCGGTAGCGGTACTTGTTGCCGTTGGCGGCGGTGCCGATGTAGCGCTTGCCGCAGCGGGTGCAGGTGATGAGACCGGCGAGCTGGTAGTCGCTGGAGTTGGAGGCCCGATGCGAGTAGTCCTCGCCTCGAAGGGCGAGGATCTGGCCGGCGAGGTCGAAGGTGGCGGCGTCGATGAGCGGCGGGTGAGGGGCGGGGTGGTAGGTGTCTCGGAAGTAGACCTCGCCGAGGTAGGCCCGGTTGCGCAGCACGGTGAGGACGGCCATGTGGTTCCAGGGCTTGCCGGCCTTGGTTCGGTGCCCGTGGGCGTTGAGCCAGGTGGCGATGGCCTTGGCGCCGTGACGTTTGCGGGCGTAGCGGTCGAAGATGACAGCTACGAGGGGGGCTTCGTCGGGGTTGACGGCGAGGTGGCCGCTTTGGGGGTCGACGAGGTAGCCGTAGGGTCGTGACCCGCCGCACCACTCGCCGCGGGCGGCTTTTCGTTCCATGCCGGCGATGACCCGGTCGATGATGGTCGCCCGCTCGAACTCTGCGAACACGCCGAGCATCTGGACCATCATCCGCCCGGCCGGGGTGGCGGTGTCGAAGGGCTCGGTGGCCGAGCGGAACGCCACCCCGGCTGCGTCGAGTTGCTCGAGGAGGGTGGCGAGGCCGCGCACCGAGCGGGCGAAGCGGTCGACCCGGTAGACGAGGAGCAGGTCGTAGCGCCGGGCGCGGGCCTCGGCGAGGGCCCGCTCGAGTCCGGGGCGTTCGGTGGTGGCGCCCGAGGCCTGGTCGCTGAAGGCGCGCACCAGTTCCCAGTCCTCTTGGCTCTCCACGTAGGAGCCCAGCCGGATGGCCTGGGCGTCGAGGGAGTAGGGCTGGTGGGCCTCGTCGGTGGAGATCCTGGTGTAGGTGGCGATCCTCATCGGTGGTCGTCCTTTGTGGCGCGCTCGATGGTGGGGTCTTCGAGGAGACCTCCGTCATGGCGGGCTGTCAAGGCGACCGGGAGGCCCGGGCGCGGGCGGCCGTCGTCTCGGGTGAAATGCCGATGCCGCCGCGGAACGTGGCGGGTCCGCTGCCAGCCGCTCGGCGCTGAAGAGGGGGGCGAGCAGCTCGGCCAGGGCGATGAGGGCGCGCTGTTCGTGCTCGGCGTCGAGTGGCACCTCGATCGGTGGGAGCAGCACCACCCCGGGTCGGTGGTAGGGGCGACGAGCGGGCCGGGGGCCTCGGCGTCGGCCGGGCACTAGCGGCGCCTCCAGGCCAACAGGTCCTCATGGGCGGTCACGAGACGCGGGGTGCCGGCGGCGCGGGCCCTTCGGACCTGTTCGAGCGCGAAGAACGACGCCCGGGGCACGAGGGTGTCGTCTCGGAGGGCGGCGAGGAGAGCGACGTTGCGTTCGTAGAGGACGAGGCCGGCCTCTTCGCCTATGGAGCTGAGGGCGCCTGGGAGGTCGACGAGCGCGCCGTCGCGCCACCAGGGTCGCACGGTCATGGCGACGATCCCGCCGGGGCGCAGCAGCTGGGCGGCGCCACGGAGGACGGTGCGCATCGCGTCGAGCAGGCCAGAGAGGCCGACATGGGCCAGGTTGGCCGGGTCGGTCGAGTAGCGGGCGTGGCTCTTGTGCACGCCTTTACCGGGGGTGGTCGTGACCCGCCCGTGCAGGGAGGGGCCATAGGGGGGCGAGGTGAGCACGAGGGCGACGAGGCCGCGGGCGGCGGGGTCGAGGTGGCCGACGAGGCAGCGCCCGTCGCCGCAGATCACCTCGGCCTGCCCGGTGGCGCCCTGGGCTCGGGCGAGGGCGAGGTTGGCCTCGGCGTGGGCGGCCCACTCGGGTTCGTACTCGATGCCGACGGCGTCGCGACCTTGGTGGACGGCCTCGACCAAGGTGGTGCCGATGCCGCACATGGGGTCGACGACGAGGTCGCCAGGTGCGCTGTAGGTGGCGACGGCGCGCGCCGCGATGGCGGGGAGCATCTTGGCCGGGTGGGTGCCCGAGATCTCCAGATAGCGTCCGGCCCGCTGGGCGCGGGCGGTGCGCTGGGCGACCGGCCAGACCGACAGGGGCAGCTCAATGGCCATCGGTCACCTCCGGTCGACGAAACGCCAGGCAGTCCTCGTGGACGACGAGATGGGCGGGCTCTCCCCGGGCGCGGGCCTTGCGGATCTGGGTGGTCTGCCAGAAGCTTCCCCGGGCGACGAGCCGGCTGTCACGGATCGCGGCGTGGAGGGCGACGACGTGGCCGAGGTAGGCGAAGCCGGCTTCTTGGGCGAGACGGACGGTGAGCCCGGCCAGGTCGAGGGTGCGCCCCCCTCGACGGCTGCGCTTGGTGACGGTGACCAAGATGCCGCCGGGGCGCAGCAGGCGGTAGCAGCCGGCGTAGACCTCGGCCATGGCCTGTTCGTAGGCGGCGCCGCGGGCGTGGCCGAGGTTGTCCTTGTCGGTCGAGTAGTTGCGGGTGGCGGTCGGGCACAGGGCGCCACCCGCCCCCCACTTGGCCTTGTCCATGTTGCCGACGTCGCACGCGTACGGCGGCGAGGTGCAGACCAGGTCGACGGTGCCGGCGAGGTCGCCGGCCACGTCGGTCAGGCGGCGGGCGTCGCCGACACGGACCTCGGCGAGGTGGCGCCGGCCGGGGTCGAGCAGGTGGTCGAGGTTCGCCTCGGCGAGCGCGGCCCAGCGGGGCTCGACCTCGACGCCGACGGCGCGCCGGCCCAAGAGGGCGGCTTCGGCGACGGTGGTGGCGATGCCGGCCATCGGATCGACGACGAGGGCGCCTTCGGCCGAGTACTCGCAGACGATGCGCCGGGCGAGCTCGGGGAGCATCTTGGCCGGGTGCTGGGCGCACTCGGGCAGGTAATGCCCGGCGCGTTGGTACTGGGCCGAGGTCTGCGCGACCGGCCAGAGCGCGAGTGGCACGACCGGACGAGATGAGCTGGGACGAGCGGGGCAGCGGGGGGTGGTGGGTGTGGTCATGGGCGGCCCACGACCGAACAAGCGTCACCTATAGAACACCCCTCGCGAGCCTGATTTTGGACAAAGAGGGACCGGCCACACCTGCCTGGCTCGTCGTCGGACCGGGCCGAAGTCGAGATCGCCTTGAGATCGGGCCGGGACGGAGGTAGCTCCTCGGAGACACGCCTTCAACCCTCGAAAGGAGCCCACCATGGCCACCACGCAGAAGGTCTCACCCGAGCAGGTCCTCGACGCGCTCGGCGCCCGGCCGGGGGCGAGCGCGGCCGGCCTGGCCGAGGCGCTCGGCATCGGCCAGTCCACCGCGGCCAAGCACCTCGCCTCGCTCGAAGCCAAGGGCGCCGCCCGCCGGGACCCCGACGGACGAGACGGCGCACGGCGGCTGGCGGACCGCTGGTACGTGACGGTAGCGGCCGACTCGGCCCCCGGCGACAGCGACGGTGGCGCTGATCCGGTCGACGGCTCCGAGAACGAGGCGACTGCGCCCAGCGGGCGCCTCGGTCGTGGGGCGCTCGGCGCTCGCGACGCCAAAGCGCGGTTGAGGCGAGGTGAGCTGCGGGATCTTGTCGTCGAGCATCTACGTGCGCATCCGGGCGAGGTCTCGCCGGCTCAGTTGTCGAGGGTCTTGGGACACTCAGCCGGCGCAATCGGCAACGCACTGGTGAAACTGTCGGACGCGGGGCAGGTGGTCCGAACGAGCGACCATCCGCGCCGCTATGCCGCTGGATCGAACATCGCTTGATGCACGTCGGGTCGGGGCTGTCCGGCCCAGGGGTTGGCAATGCCGGTCAATCGACACACAGCTTGCCTCGCCAGGCCTCGAGGCCTTCGCGCAGGGCGAAGTAGACGATGACGAAGCCGGCAGCCGGGTCGGCCCACCACCAGCCGGCGAGGTCGTAGGCGAGCAGACCTCCGAGAGTGGCGACGGCGAGCAGAGCGCAGAGCCGAGTCTCGGCGGCGTCGGCGAGCACGAGGGCGCCGAGGGGACCATCGATGCGGCGGCCGGTGGCCCGCTTGGATCGGGCGAGGACCGGCATGACGACGAGCGCGGCGGCGCTGATGGCGATGCCGGCTGGGCTGGTGTCGGGTCGGCTGGTGGTGAGCAGACTGTGGACGCCGTCGGCGGTCAAGTAGATGGCGAGGGCGAAGAAGGTGACCCCGATCAATCGAAGGGCTCGTCGTTCTCGCACCTCGTTCGCCTCGCCGTGACCGGCGGTTCGCAGCCGGTGGAGCACGAGCGCGGCGGAGACGACCTCGATGCCAGAGTCGAGCCCGAAGCCGGTGAGCACCACCGAGCCGGTCAAAAGACCGCTGACGACCGCGACGGCGGCCTCGATGGTGTTCCAAGCGATGGTCGCCACCTCGAGGCGCCTCGCTGCCTGGGCAGCTCCCAGGGTGGGGTCAGCGGTCACGGGTGGGTGGCGTGCTCGTGGTCGCGATGGCTGGCTGGTTCCAGCTGGAACGTTGAGTGCTCGACGTCGAAGTGGCCGGCCAGGCAGTCGGCCAGGCGGTCGAGGACCCGGGCGCCCCCACCGTCGGCGAGGGCAGCATCGGAGATAACCACATGAGCCG
>JAJYWG010000545.1 GCA_021791615.1 Actinomycetes bacterium | reverse complement strand
GGGGCCTGAGCCGGCGGCGGCTGTGCGAGAGATGGACGCCGGTCGGAGCGTGGGCCACAGGGCACATTCCGGATCGCCTGGATGCTTGCGAGCGGATAAATGGCCTCGAGCCTCTGTGCTTAGATCCGAGGCTTACCCAGCAGCGTCACTGGCTGCAGCTGGAAGGAATGGATGCACTTGTCGAAAAGGGGTCATCCGTCTGACCGGACTTACAACTCCGCAACCAGGCAATTCGGTTGCCGCCACAGCGCTGTGACCACGGTTGGTTCGTTCACGGTTCGTTCACGTGGAAAGGGCTTTCCGGTTGGCTACCGCTGATCAGCGAAGTGCCAGCTCAGCGAGCTGCGGTCCGCAGCCCAGCCCTGGGGCAACGGTACGTAACCAAAAGGCCCTCTACGTGGATAGCTTATTGTGGCGAAGAGAGACTAAACCATGAACCGTTCGTGCGGTTCGGCTGACAGATCAGACCTACCCGGTCGTCGCCACAAACAGCACCGGCCCCCAGGCGGGCCCTTCAGCGTGTCAGTCGGCCCTGCCTTCACTCCCGGGTTGTCTCTTCAAGAGGCGTGCCAGGATTGCGGCGGGCGAGTCCCCAACTGGCAGTCGGCACGTTGCACCGAAAGCGAATTGTGTGAGATCATGAGTCCAGTCTTTGCCGGCATCGGTACGTGCCAGTGGCTTCCTAGCCCCGTGGCGATGAGGGAAGAAGGAAGAAGGGGGTGACCATGAGACGAGTTGCTCCTAGGGCCGTGAGGACTGCGCACTCGAGATGGTCTAGAGCCGCGACGGTGCTTGGTGCATCCGTTGCGATCGGAATCCTGGCGTCCGGCCTCCTGGCGGGCCCGGCATCTGCGGCGGGCACAGGTTACGGCCCTGGGACGGGCCAGTCCTCGACACCCCCGGGCGGTTTCATCAACACGGTGACGAGCCAGACCGTCCAGCCGAGCGGGGGGACGGTAAGCGCGACATACGACGGGGACAAGCTCAACCTCGCTATTCCTGCCGGGGACTTCTCGACACCGGTGGAGGTGACCATCACGGCCCCGACGCTGTCGCAGATCTCAGGAGCGGTCGCGGCGTTCGAAGTGACGTTCACAGTGAACGGTAAGCCGGTCACGGGAACCTTCGGGACGCCCGTCGCCTTCACCATCACAAGCTCGTCGATCAAGACAGGGGACGTGGTCGATATCTGGAATGGCTCGGCATGGGTCGCCTACCCCGACTCCAGCGTGACGACAGGGTCGGCCAAGATTACAATTACGAGCGATCCCACCTTCGCCGTCGAGACGGCGTCGACGAGCACGGTGGCTGCGGCGACGACAGCCACCACGGGGATCCCGGTGCTCGGCCTCGCGGCAATCTCCTTCGGGTTGGTCGCGGTCGGGATCGGGGGCATCTTCGCGGTCCGACGCCGTCGCCGCCCGATTCGCTCGTAGCGACCGCCTCGAGGTGGTCGTGGCGGGCACACGTCCCCACCGGGACTGACCAGCGAACGTGGTGACGCTTCGCGCCCTGCGCGACGAGGCCCTCGTTGATCACGCCGACGTGGGCACCGGTGCTGCCTCCGACGTCGACGAGTCGAGACCACAGGACCCCGGTGTCGATTTGGTCCACCGGGTCATCGTCGCGCTCGCCGCCATCGGGATCCTGGGCCCCGCGTTCGCGACGTGGGCGGGCATCGTCATGGTGCACCTCACCGGCGTCGCATCGGTTCTCCTCAGTGCCGGAGCACTCGTGCTCATCACGAGCGCCATGGTGGCTAAGACGACGCGCCAGCTACGGGTCGTCGAAGGGTGCTTGCTGGTGCTGGGTCTGGTGGCGCTCAGTGCTTGGGCGACCGCGGTTGTCGCGGCCAACCCGTCCTATGGCACCGACGAGGCCGCCTTCGAGCAGTATGCCGGCCACCTCCTCTTGAGCGGGTTCAACCCCTACGCGCACAGTCTGTTGCCCGCTCTCCGTGAGTTCCGCGTTCCGATCCAGTACGCGACGTACACGACCTCGGGGGGCGTAGTCTCCTCGCTCGGGTATCCCGCGCTCCCGGTTCTCCTCGTCATCCCCTTCATGTGGATCACCGGCGGCGTGCAGGCGGTGCCGGTCATGAATACGGTCGCGTTGGCGGTGTCCATGGTGGTGGCCTTCTTCGTGCTCCCACGCAAGTATCGGGCGCTGTCGGTGCTCTGCGTGGTCGGTCTGCCGATCCTCTTTGGTTACGCGGTTGCCGGAGTCAACGTGATCCTGGCGATCCCGTTACTCCTCGTCGTCGCATGGCGTTTCACCGAGATCGGAGCGGGGGGGAAGCTGGCTCGGCGAGGTGTCGCCCAGGCCATCTGCTTCGGTCTCGCCGTCTCGGTGCAGCAGATGGCCTGGTTTGTCGTCCCCTTCGTGCTTCTCGCCGTCTTCCTCAGTAGGAAGAACGAGCTCGGTTGTCGCGACGCGCTCTGGGTCACCGCTCGTTTCTGTGGTATCGCGCTCGGGGTCTTTGGGGTGGTGAACGTCGCCTTCTTCGTTGCCGGACCCGGGGCCTGGCTGCGCGGCGTGCTCGAGCCACTCGTCCAGCACGCCATTCCCTACGGGCAGGGACTGATCGACCTGCCGGTGTTCGCCGGCGTGGGTGGGGGGAACCTCGCGCTTTTCACCTACGCCGCACTGGCAGTCGTCTTCGGGCTCCTCGTGTGCCTCGCTGCCTTCTTCGGTTCCATGTGGCGCGCGAGCTTCGTCCTCCCGAGCCTGGCGCTCTTCTTCCCGACGCGCTCGCTGGCTGAGTACTGGATGACGCTCGTTCTGGTCTGGCTGGTGTCGTTCTTCGCGGCCGTACCTGAGCGTTCCGCAACGCCGTCTCGGTCCGCGAAGCACCGATGGCGACGTCGCTGGGGGCCCCTCGGATTGCTCGCGCTCGTCGGCGGTGCGTTTGCACCGAGCATCGCACTGTTGTCTCTGGCGGTGGCGAGTGCACCTCCGCTGGCGCTCAAGGTCGTCGGCATCCGCACCAATGGACAGTACGAGCGGGTGTGGGAGCTGACCGTACGTGTTACGAACGACAGCGGGCGCACCCTCGAGCCACACTTTGCCACCAACTCGATCGGACAGATGACCCCCTTCTGGCACCGACTGCACGGACCTGCACGGCTCCCACCCGCACACAGTGCCCGCTATCTCTTGGCGGCCCCGAACGTGGGGGCGATGCCGGGGATCACCCAGCCGTTCCAGCTCGACGCTGTGACGAATGTGCCCGAGACCATCTCGGTCACCCACGACATCGTCACCGAGCCATACGACGCGTGGATCTACCAGTCCGACGTGAACCAGGTCCTTCGCTCCGGGCAAAGCACGACGCTCACCGTCCAGCTGCGCTCACCGCTCGGTGGGCGCGTCCACAAGGCAAACGTCGTGGTCGCCCTCGGACAGGTGATCTATACACAGACCCAGCTGGTTGCCGGCGAGGCAAGGATCAACCACGCCGCCGAAGGGCAGAGCCCGGTGACGGCCCGCACCAACGCGCGGGGTGAAGCGACATTCCACATCGCAGATACGAGCCCGCAGGGCCAGCCGATCTACTTCCAGGCCTGGACTGTGTCACGGAGTGGCTACCCGTTCGGGTACTCCGAGATCGTCGACATCTTGTGGACGAAGAAGTAGCGCCGTGCCTCGGCACAAGAGACGGCTGTCGCTCGGTTGGCGCATCTTCCGGGCAGCGTCGGTGCTCTGCATCTGTGCGGGCCTCGGTGTGGGCGGGTGGCTGGGGTGGTTCTTCTGGCACAGCAGCGCCGGCGGCAAGCAGCTCCTCAACGAAGCGCGCGAGCGCATCGCACAGTCCCTCCAGCGCCCCACATCGAATGCCAACTGCATAGACGCCACGGGCGCGGTGGGCGAGCTCGTGATCCCCGATCTCTCCCTCATGGCCCCGGTCGTCCAAGGCGACGGTCAGGCGCAACTGGCCGACGCGGTCGGGCACGTGCCGACGAGCGCGTGGCCCGGGCGACACGGTGCCGCGGTGCTGGTCGGCCATGACGTGACGTGGTTCCACGAACTGGGACAGCTGCAGGCCGGCGCGACCATCGAATATGTCGACGGCTGCCAGTCGTTCGACTACGAGGTGACTTCGACGAAGGTCGTGACAAGAGGTGCCGCCGTGGCCGACGCCCCTGGGACGCTCGCGCTGGTCACCTGCTGGCCGCTCGACGCCCTCTGGTTCACCGGCAAGCGGCTGCTCGTCGAGGCCCACGAAGTGGGTGGAACGAGTGGCGTGCCTCCTGTGCAGGTCGCCGATGCAACCCGGCCGCCGCCTGTCTCGGTACCGAAGGACCTGCAGGGAGTCGACTCGCTCGCCACAAATCCGACGCCACTCGGCGCCCTCAGCGTGTCGGGCAGCCCTAGGCCTACGTTCACAGAGAGCCCGGCCCCGCTCACCGACGCTTCGGCGGCGGAGAGCCTGTACTTCGCGGCGGTGCGCGCTGCAATGGCCGGCGACGGCGCTGACTGGGCGACCATCGCGCCAGGGGTTCCCTTCTCCAAGGCGGCGCCGCTCAAGGGCGCCACCATCACCTACTACGACCACGGTCTGTCGACGGCACTGGAGGTCAGCGGCAGCCAGCTCGTCGGCGCGCAGCTCAGCTGCTCCTTCGTTCTTACAGGCGGCGAGTCCGGGCGCTGGACGATTTCGGTCGGCGAGGCCCTCAGCAAGGGGAAACTGGTTGTCACGACAGTCACCTTGAATCAGACGTAGAGGCTGTCTCCTCTGCCCGGCGTGCGGTCGGTCAGAGCGCCGAGAGAAGATGGCACCGAACGCGCCAGAGGCGCTTGACGCCGACGTTTCAACGCGGAAAGACTCCGCGGTAGCGCCACCAGGCACGTGGGCGGGGGACATCGAGCAAGGTGGAGCGCGACGGAGTGCGGCAAGCGGGGGGACCTTCGCACGCGGGGTTACGAGGCACGCGTCACGAAGCACGCGGTGCACCGTGGGCTCAGCGGTTCTTGGTCGCACGGATCGGCGTCTTGGCACAGGTCACAGCGGTCCTCGGGGACTGCGGCGCAACTGGCTTCGACACCGTCGCAGCTGAACCGGACTGTTCCGCAGTCCTACGCCAAGCTCACGGCCAACCAGTCGATCACCTCGCTCACAGGAAGCTACGTCCTCGTCTTGCAGGGCATAGGGAACCTCGTCGAGTACGCCCCGACAGGCAAGGCGCTTTTTACGACGGGGATCAACCCCACCGGGACATTCGTCGTCATGCAGGCGACAGGCAATCTCGTCGTCGACGCTACGGTAGGGAAGGCCCGGTGGGCCTCGAACACGAACGGCCACACAGGGGCCTACCTGGTCCTGTCTCACACCGGCCAGCTCCAAGTCGTGGCGGCCGCAGGCGAGCCGTTCTGGGCGGGGCTACGTGAGCTCCTGGTCAAACAGGTGCTCCACCTCGGCCTATCGCCTCCCGCTCGACGTGGCAGCGGTCTTCAGCCGAACCGACGCGGCGCGCAGGGACTGATGCAGCCTGCGGTTTGTCTTTGGAGCGATGTTTGCACGGGGAGTACGATCTCGCCCGAGAGGCTGTCGAAACG
>JAJYWG010000440.1 GCA_021791615.1 Actinomycetes bacterium | reverse complement strand
GGGTCCAGTCGCCGGTCGCGTAGTGCTCGAAGGCGCGGGCGATGAGCGGGCCGCGTTCGGGGTCGGGAACGATGCGCGCCACCTGGCGGCCGCCGACGACTTCGCGCAGGTTGGCGTAGCCGAGCGGGGCGCCGTGGGGGAAGCCACCTTGCTTCGCCTTCTGGGTGAGGCCCTTCTTGATCTCGTTGGCGAGGTTGGCCGAGTAGAACTCGGCCATGAGGGCGTGGATGCCCTCGACCAGGCGTCCCGAGGCGGTCTCCTCGACGTTCTCGGTCACCGACACCAGCGCCACACCGCGACGGCGCAGAAGGGCCCGGATGGCGACGTGGTCTTCCATGTTGCGGGCGAGGCGGTCGATCTTGTGGACCACCACCGCGTCGACGTCTCGGTCCTCGGCAATGCGGGCGAGCATGGCCTGGAGGGCCGGACGGTCGGCGGACCGGGCCGACTCGCCCCGGTCCACGTACTCGTCGGTGAGTAGCCAGCCGGCGTCTCGGATGTGGCGGGTGCAGGCTTCGCGCTGGGCCGGGATTGAGAAGCCCTCCTCCCCCTCGCCCTTCTCGGCCTGCTCGCGGGTGGACACCCGCAGGTAGATCACACAGCGCATCGCCTCACGCTCCTTCGGTTCCCATCTGTCCATCAGGTCTCGATCCACCGCCGATTGCAAGCCAGCCGTCACCCCGCCTCGGCAGTCGGCTCGTTGGCACGCAGGCGGGCGGCTTCGGCCACCCTGGCTATCGACGCCGCCGGCCGGGGCCAGCCGGCCAGCTCGGCCAGGCGCAGCCGGATCCCTTCGGCGTCAAGGGGCGCCCATCCGGCCGTCTCCGGCGCCAACGCGCCGGTCCTGGTAGTGGTGGCCGCGGCCAGCCCACTGCCGGCCAGCGCGGCCCGGACACCGCGCTCGCGGCGCGGACCGGGCACGACGACCAGGAGCCAGAAGGCGATGCCCCAGGCCCGCTCCAGCCGGGCGTACTCGTCGGCCTTGGCACTGATGCGGGCGAGGGGCTCGGTGCCCCCGTCGTACTCCAGGCAGAAGGTGACGACGGCCTCCCCCTCTCGCCACACGCCCACCCCGTCGGGGCGGACCACCTCGCCAAGGTTGGCCTTGCAGTACCGCTCGCCCCACCAGGTGACCAGCTCCGCGTCCGGGTCGTGCCGGGCCGCGGCGGCAAGGCGGACGAAGACGTCGTTCGTGCCGACCGTGTGGGCGAGGCGCTGGCTGGTGGCGATGGACAGTGCCTGGTCCGTGCGCCACCGGACCTTGACTTCCCGGTCGAGGTCGGGGAGGGCCATCACGGCGACGACGAGCGCGCCGAGCCGGTCGAGCACGTAGTGGTACTCGGCCTCACGGCCGGCATGGGGTGGTCGGAAGCGTTCGACCAGACGCAACTGGTAGAGCCGGGTCATCCGGTGCTGGGCGGTGTTGCGGTCCGAGAAGAACATCGCCTGCACCTGGCTGGTGGTGAGCACTCGATGCCAACGGATGAGACGGAGGATGTGCCGGTCTCGGTCGGTCAGCGAGGACACCACGTCGAACATCAGCCGATCCGTCGTCCGCCCCGGCCGCCTCCGGCGGGAAGAAGAACGCACCGCAGTCATGCACAATCACCCATAGAGTCGGGGTTCACCACTGGCGGGGGTACGGCGGCCCCGAGGTGCGAGGACGCGCGCCCAGACCCGGTCCGCTCCAGAGTGGCGGGAGAACGGACCACTGAACGGACCACTGAACGGACCCCCCAATGGACCCCCTCACGGAGCCCTCGATTTCCCATCCGCAAACCACTCCCGCTCCGGTGGTGACCGGCACCCGGCACATCCCGGCGGGCCGCGTGCACCTCGGCCGCCACCGCCAACAGCGCCCGGGCCAACGGGCGCAGCACACCCGGTTCGGGCACCGGCGCACATGGTTGCTGCCGCGCACAGCCCGACGCCGAGCACCTCGGTTGCTGCACGTCAGATGCCGACTCGCCGGTGCCGTGCTCGGCCGTCAGGGGACAGCCCTCTTCGGCCGCAGCAGCCGGGTCACCACCTTGCGGATGGCGGGGTTGCCGGTCCGGAACCCCTTGCGGAGGAAAGGACTGTCCATCACGCCGTCCTTGCGGATGGTGGAAGTGGCCTGCGTGCTCCCCTTGCGGATGGCGGGGGTGTTCTGGGGCTGGCGATGACGCCACCGCGGAGTGACGTGCCGCTCGGCTCGCGGGCCGGCCGCTCATCGACCACCTGCCAGCGTGCCGCTGAGCACGTCGACCAGCCGGCGCCGCTCGTCGAGAGCGACGAGCGTGCACCACACGGCTTCGGAGACGAGCCCGGCGGGCCGCGGTTCGACCACCCCGACCGCCACCTGTCCGCTTGCCGCGTCGAGCGCTACCCGACCGATGCGACGACCCGACGGCGTGTCCGCGACTTGCCCGCAGGCCGCATGCACGCCAGCCGCCACGCGCTCCGTCCGTGCCAGCATCAAGAGAACCGGGTGCGGCGTCGTGGCCGGCCCGGCGGCGAGGTAGGCGGCGAACCGGGCCAGGATCGCCACCAGCCGGGCGGCCGGGACCCGCTCGACGCGTGCGAGAACGAGCGCCGTGACCACCTCGCCACCGAGCCCTACCCGCAGCTCGGCCTCGACCGGCAGCTGCCTCACGGCGCCGGTATCCGGGTCACACCAGGTGAGCCCGTCCCGCAGACGACGCCACCCAACCAGGTGGAGGGCGACCTCGGAGCCGCCGCCGCGGACCCCGAGCCACAGCTCGCTGAGGGCCGCCGTCGCCTGTAGGCCGGCAGGGTTCTCGCTCCACGGCTCGGGTGGCCCGGCGCCGATGGCCGCAGCCCCGAAAGTAGTCAGCCAGACGTGGTAGGGGGCGGTGCCGACAGGGACCTCGGGGCGGTGCCTGTTGACCAGGCCGACCCGATGGAGCCGGCCCAAGCGGTGCTGAACGGTGCGCTCGGGCAGCCCGGTGAGACGGACGAGCTGGCCGGTGGTGAGCACGCCGTGCTCGTCCAGCAGGCCAAGCAGTCGTTGGTCGGTCGAGGACGGCTCGGACCTGCCGGGTCCGTCAGGTGCCGACGCCGTCGCTGGACGCGACGAAACTGCTGGTGACAGGTGATGTGGGAACATGGGCTGGGTGCCCACGACCGGACAAGCGTGCCAGGGGGCGGTATTATGCGCCTCCCAGATCGCGAAGTCAAGAGCTTGATCGCGTTTTCTTCTTCGATGAGCCGAGGTCGAGAGCACAGGTGAGCGCTGATCCGGGGACTCGCTTCCCACCGACGAGACGGTCCGGCCCGTCAGCGAATGGTGTGCTGATACCGTCGTCAGGCGGGCGTTCCGGGTCGGTCAGCGCCTCGACGAGCAGTGTTGGGACTATGCATGCCACGAGTGCTGCTGACCGGGTCATCAGGAGGGGTCGGGCGTGCTGCCCGACCAGCGCTCGAGGCTGCCGGTTGGATCGTGCAGCCGTTCGACATCGCCGACGGCTACGACCTTCGCGATCCCCAAACCGTCTTTGACGCAACGCCGGGCTGCGATGCCGTCGTGCACGCCGGCGCGCTCGCCCATGACACGGCTGGGAGCCCGACCGACATCGTCGCCACGAACCTGTTGGGCACCTGGCATGTCTTGGTCGCAGCGGAAGCCCACACGGTGTCCCGAGTGGTGTACTTCTCGTCGGCCCAGGTATTCGGCTTCGCCGAAGGCGAGGGAACCCCCGCATACCTCCCCGTCGATGACGCTCATCCGCTAAAGGCGTCGCGTCCTTACGGCATGTCGAAACGACTGGCCGAGGAGATGTGCCAGGCCTGGACCTCCCGGACCCAGATACCGACCGTAGTGCTCAGGCCGGTCATGATCCTGGACGACGACAGCCTCAGCCTCTACACGCCGGAAACGGCCGAGCTCGGTGCCTTCGTGCACGTCGATGACGTCGCCAACGCCACGGTGCAGGCCCTCACGGCCGACTTGGCGGGACACCACCGGCTCACCGTGTGCGGGCCAGGCCCCTTCGACACCGCCCTCACCGAGAAGACCATCGGCTGGCGACCAACCCGCTCCTGGGAACGAACCTGATCCGACTCACCGGATCTGTCGCGGCGGCTCCCGCGTGGCCGTCTCGTTGACCTTGCTGGTTCTTCGTGACCGCGGCCACCAGCGGAGCAAGTAGCCGACAACGGCGACGACGATCGCCGCCCCGGGACCGGCGTGCACGAGGAACACCCCGACCAGGCCGGGTCCTCCCCAGCTGTCCCGGTAGCTCGCGGGGTTCGCGTAGTCCACGGTGAAGAACTCGGCGACCGCCCTCCCGACGAGGTAGAGCGCTACGATGCCGCCGAGTTCGTAGCCCACCCATCTGGCGATCCTCCGGGAGCGAGCCGACCTCGCGAGCCGCCGAGACGACGGGCGGACCACGGCGAGGGCAAGAAGGTCGAGCAGGACCAGGACGAGGACGACCCAGACGACGACGTGGCCGACGACGACGCCGGTCACGAGCGGGCAGGCGGGAGTGACCGACCGCGACCGGCCCGGACCGCCAGCGCGGCCCAAGGGGCGAAGAGCGCGAGGAGCGCCACCGTCTGCGCCGGGGTGCGGGGCACCCACACGACGTTGACGGCCAGCCCCATCCTTCGGGCGACGACCTCGACACCCATCGACACCAGTACCGCCGCACCCACCAAGGACCCGGCCCGATGGGCGCTGGCGTGGAGCTTGGCCGCCTGGACCAGCACGTCGAGGACGGCACGAGGGGTGAGGCGGGTCTGCTCCAAGAGCGCGGCGAACTCCTCGCCGTAGGCGCGGCGCCACGCCTTCGGGTAGCAGGCGACGAGCAGGCGTATCAAGAGAGTCCCCGGAGCCGGAGCTGCCCGGCGGTGACAATGCGCTCCCAGCTCGCCAGCTGGTTGGCGAGCGCCGCTTTGCCGGCCCCCGTGATCCGATACGGGCGGCGACGGTCGTCACTCGGAACCGGCTCGATCAGCCCGCGCTCGACCAGCTTGGTCAGCGACCCGTACAAGGTGCCCGGTCCGAGGCGCACCCCGGTCTGCTCGAGCACGTCCGTGGTGATCGCGTAGCCATGCTTGGGTCCGTCGCTGAGCGACACGAGCACCAGCACGCCTGGCTCCCCGAAGCGAGCGAGCCCGTCGTCGCCCCGTCCTTGTCTCGCCATATGGTGCATCGTATGGCGTATTAGTTGTCGGTGCAAGGCGGCAGCCGGACCACGCAGCTCCACGGGGTTCCCTGCGTGCAGGGGTCGCCGCCGTCTCGTCAGCGAGCCCTCTTCGGCCCGCCAGTTTCGTTATACGATAATCTGGTGGACGTCCGAGAGTCGGCACTCAAACACGGCTGTAGCGCCGACGATGTTCTCCACGCCATCACCAACGCGCTCGTTGCCTACGACGACCTGGACGACCCTTACGTGCTCTACCTCGGCCCCGACACCGCCGGCATGCTGCTCGAAGTGTTGACCGCCGTGGACGAACAGGGCGAAGAGATCGCCTTCCACGCCATGCCGATGCGCCGCAAGTACAGGAGGCTGCTCCCATGACCGAACCCCGCAAAGCCAAGACCGGCGAGACGATGGACGACGACTTCTGGCA
>JAJYWG010000330.1 GCA_021791615.1 Actinomycetes bacterium | reverse complement strand
CGCCGTGACGGGTACCGGCGATGATGATCTCAGGGCATCTGCACCCGCTGGCGGAGCCAGTCGGCGACCCAGGACTCGTCGACCTCGTGCGCAGCCACAGCCAGCATGGCCTGCTCGGCTTCGTCGACATCAGGCGGATCCGGCGACCACACGATCCGGTTCAGATCGAGGAAGAGGACGAGCGCGGCCCATGCAGCACGCTTGTTCCCGTCGGGGAGGGGGTGGTTCCACGCAAGCCTGCAGGTGAGTACTGCGGCCTTGTCGATGACGTCGGGGTAGAAGTCTTGCCCGCCAAAGCTGGCCGAAGGCGCGTGCAGCGCCGAATCAGCCAGATCGATCCTCGCCGCCTTCGAGAGCACCGCGGCCTCGATCCCGGTGACCTGCTCTGCCAGCCAGAGGTACTCGGCCAGGCTGAGGTATCGCATCACTTGGCGAGTCGGTCGAGGAGCTCCTTGTCTCGCTCCAGCAGCTTGCGAGCGCGGGTCACGAAGTCCTTGTCCTCCCGGACGCGCGCAACCTCAGCGCTGAGCGAGTCGACGATCAACGCGTTCACGCTGGTACCGCGAACGCGAGCAACCGCCTCCGCTTCGTCGGCCAGCTCATCGGGCAACCTGACGGTGGTTTGCTTTGCCATGACTTCATGGTATCGCGATATCGCGACACTTCCGATCGCCGGTCCGGGTTCGCGCCCTGGACGGGCGGGTGCTGTGAAGCTGCTGGTCACGGGTGCGGCGCCCCCGGCAGGAGCCGGGCCAGTCCTCCGACGGGTTGTACGGCTGAGTCGGCGCCTGCCGCTACCCTACTGGGCGGGGTGAGTAGCTCCGGGCACTTCACGACGTCTGTCTTGCCACGAGGCCGAACGTGGGACGCACGGAACTTCCGCTCTGCTTTGGGTTGCGCCCCATGGTCCTTGTCTCGCAGGTTCAGCGGAAACGAAGGCGGACCGCGCCTTGGCCGCGCCTTGTGCAAAGGGGGGTCGCTCAGACGGAAAGTGGGGTCGGGCCGAAGCTCGACCCCACTTTCGGCTACGTTGTTCCCGGTAGAGGACCGTGGGTCCGGTGGTGCATTGTGCCCTGAAGTCCAAAACCTCCTGCGCCGAACAGCATGATTCCAACAACGATGATTGCTGCGGCAACGATAGCGAGCGCGTTGAACACCCGCGCGCGCTGCCAGTCCCCGTTGCGACGCGCCGCCCTCGCAAACAGGAGCGCTAGCACAAGGCCCACGGGAGCCACTAACAACACGAACACCGCAGTTATGACGAACTGCGCCGTCGCAAAGATCGGGCTCTGACTCGGCGGCACTGGCCGATTGGCGATGTCCGCGCCTCTTCTCATGCGGGTCGTCTCAGATTGTGTATGTGCCGGACCATGTGTAGCCGCCAGCGTAGCGCTCTGTCTCCGTGATCCACGGATAGACGACGGACGTCAGCCCGATGCCTTTGATTGTGAGCGATGGACCGGTGATCTTCGCCTTGGCGTGCTCCCAGTTCCCTGAACAGGAGTAGCCGTCACCCGCTGTGTAACAGTGGAACGCGATGCCGCTAACGAGCCCGTCGTAGTTCCACGCGAAACCCGTCGCGGTATGCGTGAATGTGGGCCACGTCGTATGGGTCGTCACGATCAGGTCGTTCCAGCACCAGTACGTGTAAAGCCAGAAGGTGAAGAGGTTGATCCCGAAGCTATCGCTCACGGTCTCCGCCCCGTACATCGTTGTGCAGCCCGGGCCCCGTCCTCCGCCGACAGCCGGTGACACTCCCGTCGTCGAACCTCCCGTTGTTGACTCTGACCCAGCCGCGACTGCTGCTCTGACGGAGGCCGGTGCCGAGGCGGGAAGGTATTGCACTCCGCGAGGAAGCACCCCGCCGGTGATCGTGACTTTAGCTGGCGTGACGAGCGCGGCTGTTGTCGACGGACTGGTCGTCGCGCCCGCCGTCGTCGCTAGGATGGACGCTGGGATCGCGACAGCCGCCGATGCGATTGCGCCTACGAGCAACAGTCGCCTCCATGGATGCCTATTCTTCATTGCCCACCTCCCCCCCAGCCTGTTATCTCCACTGCCCGGAGCGGGGGATTGCTCGGGCAGATCGTTCGTACACACGAGCCTGCAACTCCAAGCACCTCACTCGATCGTCTCGCACGGCCTTCCTGGGATTCCGGTCCACGTGTTGCAGACCTCCGTGCCAGCCGGGAAGTACCCGGGGCTGGGCCAGTAAGACGTGACGCTTCCGCCAGCGGAACCGCACTTGGTTGTTCCCTCGTAGACGAGGACGCCGTTGGCCCAGTACCGGGAGACCGTGCACATCGCCGTAGGAAGTACCGCTCTCGTCTCCCACCTTGTGACGTAGGTGCCTGACCCGACGACGTAGATGCAGACGCCCTGGTTGCAGCCGCTCGCGGTCAGCGGGGAGGTTGTTGTGGACGTTCCTCCTCCAGGCGCCGCTTGAGCGGGAACAACCCAGAGAGCAACGGCAACCAGCGCAGCGCCGAATCCCGCTCCGACAGTGGATCTGCGCCCTCGATTCCCGCGCCGTTCCACGCCAGCACTCCCCCTCCGCCGTTCATCTAGGTTTGCTTAGATGAGTATATCTACGCGCACATAGATGTCAAGAGGCTTCGACCCAGCGATCGGTTGATGCTTGCTTCACCTCAGGGCAGGACCGCCAGGGGCATCCACAGCACAATGAGGGACAGGACGACGAGGCAGGACGCGCTGGCAACCACATGGAGTGGGCGGAGCCCGATGGGTACTCGAGACCCGGTGGCGAGCACCCGCAGTCGTGCCGACATCGGGGAGACATCCGCAATGGCCGCGGCACCTTCGATGCTGACGGAGGTTGACAGCTTCTCGAGCGCCACGACGAGGACGCGCCGGCCGGCGAGTGCGGCCGCTTCACGGTCGGCCACGACCTCTTCAGCTAGCAGGTGTGCGTCGAGAAGATCTCGCAGGACCGGGAGGAAGAACATCGCGCGCACCGTCGTCCGCGCGACGAGCTGGCGGAGTGGGGCGCGTCGGCGTCGGTGGCGCTCCTCGTGTACCAGCACGGCTACCAACTCGTCGTCGGTCAACAGTCGAACAAGTCCCGTCGAGATCACCAACCGAGGTTTCAACATGCCGATGCACACAGCGTAGGGTTCACCGTCTCGTCGCAGTTCCAGGCACGACGCGTTCGCGCGGATGGCAGCGGCGGTGAGTTCGTCTGGTAGCTCAGGAAGTGCGGGACCGAGCAGGGAGGAAACGCGCGCAGCCCTTCGCTTCAGTCGAATTGCATGAAGAGCACCGAGCACGGCACTGCCACACACGAGCGCGATGAGGAGCGCGACGGGGACGAACAGGTGAAAGCCAACGCCCGCAATCGCTCTTGCGCACACCGGCGGAGGCAGACCAGCGCCAGGGAGCCACGCCCAGTAACACTGGGCGACCGTGTCCAGACCGAGGCACGCTACTGCCGTCCCGGTCAACTCAAGTCCAGCGCCCACGCCTACGAGAAGCGCGAAGCTACGGCCTGCTCCCTTCGCCATCCCCCTCCTCCAAGAGTTTGTGGAACTCTTCGCTGAGGCCTGGGTCCGATCGCACTTCCGACACGAAGGCCGAAACTGCTTCTCCGGCAAAGAGTTCGAGAAGGCCGCGCGTGCGATGCCGTACCTCTCGCTCGCGGAGCTCGTCCTCGCTAAGCGCTGGAGCGAACCGAAAGGCGCGCCCTTCGACAGTGTGGTCAACTGCACCCTTGACCTCAAGGTTCGAAAGGACGTTGGCAACGGTGCTGTACGCGAGCGGCTCGGATCGGCGGCGGTTCAACGCCTTCGCGACTTCGGCTGCAAGCGAGGGACCACGTCGCCACAGCACGCGCATGATTTCAGCTTCCAGGGGCCCCAACCCCATTGCCTGAAATGACCTCCGTCGAACCATACGATACGTGGAGTCTACGATCCACAGTCGGGCGCTGCACGTTCCTCGCGTCGTGGGCTGAACCCGTGCTCGAGGTAGGCGGCGACCGGCACCGTCACGGCGTCGGTGGCGGGATCGTCTTGCCACAACACCGCGCGCTCGAATGCCTCCCACACCACGCCGACGTGCCCTGACGCCAGGTCGAGCGCGCACCAGCTGACGTCGAGCTCCGCCGGGGTCGCGCCACGGCGGTCGACGATGCGCTGGGCCAGCCCGGGCCGTCGGTGGACCCCCGAGGGCGGGCAGCGCGCGTGGGACGCCACGACGGTGGACACCCTCTCGTGCTCGGGGTCGAAGAAGACCTGGACGGCAAGGGGTGTCGAAGAACCCGCCGGGATGTCTTCCCGACAGACGACGCAGCGGACTGCCCTCGTGGTCTTTGCAACCGACGCGCAGAACTCGTCCAGCTCGCGGGCCGGAGCGGGCTTCCGGACCACTGGAGCGACCTCGACTGGGCGCACGTGTCCAACGCTAGGACCCGCCCTCCATCCCCACTGTTCGGAGGTCCAGCGAGCCGAGCGGTGGCCGCTCGGCCCGAGCGCAACCGACGCTGCAAAGATTTCTCGAATTTCTTGGCCGAAGGCCTTGACTTCTCCGCGCGATCGAGTCATCGATACCGCCTCGCTTGTCCGGTCGTGGGCCATCCCATGCCATGCACCATCCGACCCAGCAGCACCGAAGGGTTCGAGCCGCGACCTCGTCACGCCGACGGACCCTGTCCGAAGTTCCCGGTCGAGCACCGTCCCGTCGCTGAGACCTAACTCACCGGCCGCCCGGCCGAACCCCGTCCCGACAGCCACCAGGAGGATCCTGCTTGCCACCTACCACTACCACAGCGCCCACCCCGCCCCCGAGCGTCCCCAACGGGCCGCTCGCCCACTTCCTCGCCCACCCCGACGCCTGGTGGCGAGACCTCGGACACCACCTCGCCCACATCGGTGAAGCCGTCCTGCCCGCCGGCGTCGCGCTGCTCGCCGGCCTGACGGCGCTCGTCATCGCCTGGGCGCTCTTTCGAACCGTCGCACGTCTCCGGCCGCCGGCCGCCAGACAGCTCGTCGAGGTATCCCTGCCCGCCGGCGTCGAGCCCAAGGGTGCGCTCGCCTTCTGGCGCAACCTCCACCCGGTGCTCGCCGGCCGGAGCCGTCTCTTGCACCCGCCTCGACACGTCGCCTTCGAGATCGAGGCGTCCGAGGGTGGTATCCGTCTGCGGCTGTGGACCCCGGCAGGAGTCCCAGCACTGGCGGTCGCCCGCGCGGTCAGCTCCGCCTGGCCCGGCGCCCAGTGCCAGGTCCGGAGAGCCTCGGGGCCCCTATTGCCCGGACCGCTCGTCTCCTGCGGCGAGCTTCGCCTGGCCGCGCCGGCGTGGCTGGCGCTCGGCACCGACCACGGCGTCGACCCGCTGCGCGTCGTGCTCGGTGCCCTCTGCGTGGATGCGGCGGGTGCGCACGGGGTGGTCCAGGTCCTCGCGCGCCCGGCGAGCAACCGGCGGGCCGCGGTGATCGGCCTAGCTGCCCGGTCGCTGTCGACCGGTCGGCCCATCGCCCCCGTTCCCCGGCTCTTGGCCGCATGGCGGACGGCGCCACCTGCGCCCATGCGTCCCGATCCGATGCGCTCGGCCGACGCGCGCCACGCCC
>JAJYWG010000527.1 GCA_021791615.1 Actinomycetes bacterium | reverse complement strand
CGATCCTTGACCCGACAACCACGACCGACTACAACACCAATCAACCCAACGCCTTCGGAGGGCGCCACCGGCCAGGTCACCGCGAATTCTGTTGATCGCAGAACGCGAGAATCCCTGATCGCCCACACGGCCACCGAGAAGATGCGCGGGCGAGCCGGCTTGGCCCCACCCATCAAGCTGCGGAGGTTCCAAGATCGCTCCAGCTCTCATCTTCACGTGGCGTCGAGCTCACCTCTTGGTTATGGCATTTCCGGCTTGCACCGTCACTCCCGGCCGATCGTTCGCGCTCCGCGAATGGTGATGACGGCGAGTCCGGCGAAGAAGACGAGCGCGGCACACAGCGCGCTGCCGAGGTCGCTCGGCGGTCGGGCGGGCCACGTCCACGGCGTGTGCCAGCCGGAGCTGAGCGCTTCTTCCGCCAAAGCCAGGTAGGCCATGGGGCCGATCCAGGAGAGCCAACCGCCGAGCGCGGCCGCAGACAGCAGCCCGACGCCGGCCATACCCGCGACGTCACGGAGTAGGGCCTCGGTGCCACCGAGAAGATTCGTCCCCGCAGCTCCAGCTAGGAGCGCAGCGAACGCGGCCACCGTTAATCCCGCGGCAGTTCCACCGCGCAGGTAGGGGAGCCATCTCCCGGTGGCCCGTTCCGACTCGCCGAACGGGCCGCGGGTCGTGACCGCGACGATCGCGGCAGCAGCTGCCTCGATGATCAGTGGGACTTGGAGCGAGCCGCGGCTGCCGGGCCAACGGAGTACCCCTTGGAAGACCGCGCCGCACGCCGCCATTAGGACAAGGGCTGCCGGGACCCGGCGGCTCTCCAGATGCAACCGCACGAGACGACCGACGCCCCAGCGTCGTCGAGGCCGGCTCGTCGGATGCGTCGACGCCACTTCCATGGCGCCGTTTCGGGACCGGGCCATAGTCATGGCAGCTGGTCCACGGTGAGATCACCCGACCGCAGGGCTGCCAAATGAGACGTAAGCCACGCACGCTGCGCCGCGACAGGTTGTGAGGCGAAGCGCTCGGCGATTGCGTAGATCGGCGAGCCTTTCTGCGGCAGTCCCGGGAGTCCGCCATTGCCCCCGATCGTCACGGACGACGAGGGCGCGAGCAGCCCGGGTTGGCGGGCGAACGAAACACCGACCCGGCTGAGTAGAGCCGCGAGGACTGCCTGCTGGGCGGGAGTACCCCCTCGAGGTCGAAGTCCAGCGCCCACGAATGCATCGAGGAACAGGAACCTCAGTTGACCTTCGAGTCGAGCGCTCTCGGCGGGCCGGAGGTCCAAGTTGCCCAAGGAGAGGTGGAAGGCCGGAAGGCTGGCGGTGACGTTGACGGTCGAGTATTGCGAGGGCCCTCCGTAACTCGCGGCGACCTGGGCGACACGCCGCGGTGCGCCAGGCAGGCCGTCGACCTCGTGGAGCACCGGATCGAGGTCCGCCACGAGGCCGGGAAGGTAAGAGCGGTAGGCGGGGTGGAGGCAGACAGGGAGGGCCCCGGCACTGCAGACGGGCGTGTAGGAGATCGCACCGTCGCTTGCACCGCCATCGAGCAAAGGGATCACCACGCCATGGGCCTCGACGCGGGCAGTGCCGAGCAGCCCGATGCCGGTCCCGGCCACGGCCAGCCCGGCCAGGGTCACAGAGGCGGCCAACAGGGCTCTTCGCAGGCCGCCCACCGAAGACCGAAGGCCCAGCACCCCGAGGGCAGCGGTCGACAGCCCCACGAGGGCCATCAGTCGAGCAAGGGAGAGGTCGGCCAGGAACGGGTAAAAGATGCCCGAGCCGAACCCGAGGCCGCCCTGGCCGCTGTTTGGCAGGATGGACCATGCCCCAACACGGTCGCTGAACCCGGCGTGTGAGGACATCACGAGCAGGACGAAGGCGCCAAAGGCCGCCACCGGGGCGACGAAGCGGCCAGGAAAGACCGCGCCGGCCACGTACCCGACCGTGCTGAAAAGGAGCACGCCCGCGCCCATGGCGATGACCGGCCACCACGGTGGGCGACCCCAGCTCACCCGGTCGGCGATGACGGCGTAGAGCGCACCGACAAGCACCACGTAGCCGGCAAGCGCCCAGGCGGTCGTCGCCAGCCAAGTCACCAACTGGCCTGCCCAACGGGAACGGGCCGTCACCGAGACGAGGTCAGTCGTGCCGCGACGCCCGTCCCTCGACCCCATCCAGGCGGCTGCGCCGGTGACGAAGGGCCCGAAGTCGATCAGGGGGTGGCCTTGGCCGATCGTGATAGCGGTCTGCGAGCTCCACAGTGGCATCTGGCCGAGGGTGGTGCGGTAGGAGTCCAACCAGAAGACGACGGCGATGATCGGCAACAGCCACGGCATCACGTTGCGCCGCAGCTCGATCCACAGGAGTCGAGCGGGCACGGCGCGGTGGCGCTCGGCTCGTGGCGGGAGCGACACGACCGACGTTGCGACCATGGTCACGACCGCGCCCCGGCGAGCACAGCGCTGTAGCCACGCTCGAGAGGCGAGTCACCGACGCCGTTGCTCTCACCTTGGACCCGCAGCTCTTCGGGGGTCCCGAGGAAGACGATCTTGCCCCGGTCCATGAGGGCCACCTCGCTGCACGCCGCGCCGACGTCTTCGACGAGATGGGTGCTCACGACGACGGTCGCCCGTTGGCCGAAGTCACGCAGGAGTTCACGAAACGTGACCCGCTGCTCGGGGTCGAGCCCCGCCGTCGGCTCGTCGAGGAGGAGTAGCTCTGGCTCGTTCACGATGGCTTGTGCGATACCTACTCGGCGAAGCATTCCGCCCGACAGCGTGCGCAGCTTGGCCCGAGCCTTGTCCCCGAGGTCGACGCGCTCCACCGCCGTCGCCACGGCGCGGGACACCCGGGCGGGGGGCATGTCCTTCAGCAGGGCGAAGTACTCGACGAACTCGACGACGGTGAAGCCTGGGTAGTAGCCGAGGTTCTGGGGGAGGTAGCCGAGGCGCCGCCGGATTTCCCGGCGCTCGTCGGACGCACCAGGATCGCGGCCGAGCAGCCGCAGCCTTCCCGAGGTCGGCGGGATCACCGTCGCCATCATGCGCAGCAGTGAGGTCTTGCCCGCGCCGTTCGGTCCGAGCAGGCCGAACACGCCGGCGCCGGCCTCCAAGTCCACGCCGGCCACCGCCTGATTGCGACCGAATCGTCTGGTCAGGTCTGCGACATCGATGTTCATGAAGTTCCTCTCGGGGTCCGGGTGAGCGAAAACGCCTTCGGGGTCCGGGTTGCGTAGAGCACGACGGCACCGGAGACGACTGCGCACACCAGGTAGAAGGGGAGAAGGGAGTGGTCGGTGACCACGACGGCGAACTGCCCATCGGCCCCCTTGCCGGCGAGCACGGCGATGCACCACGCAGCGAGCCCAGCAGCCACGCCCACGTTCGCCGAGCGGGCCAGCGTCGCCGCCGCGAGGGCCAACAGCGAGACCGCCGTCATCGGGATCAGCCAGTCGAACGTGATCCCGGCCGCGGTCCCCGATGCCGCCGACGCAGCAAGCCCGAGTGCGGCGTCGAGTGCGAACACACTGAGCGCCCGCACGAGAAGCACCATCCGATCGCTCACGGCCATGCTGCGTGACAACTCCCAAGCGGGATCGATGCCCGGCCCGTAGGCGTAGGCGATACCCGCCGCGGCCAAGGCCGGGGCCAAGAGCGCCACGAGCGGTTCTCCAGCGGTGCTCGTTGCAGCAGCCCCGGCGCCGAGGACAACGACGCTGGCGATCAGCCAGGGCAAGAGCAGCGACGGGGTGGTGAGCAGTGCTCGGGCCAGTCCAGGTGAACGCAGCAGTTTCTCTGCGAGCCGCTCCAACCATCCCGGACCGCGGTGCCATACCTCGGCGGCTACCCCGATCCAGACTCGGTCCAGGTCGACATCGGGTGGCGATGCGCCCTCTTGCTCCGGGCGTAGCCCGCTGCCGCGAGGCACTTTCCCAGACACATCGTCCATTACGATCCTCCTTCCATCGCCAAGTGGCGGCCCAGCACGGCCCGCAGCAGTCGGCGAGTGCGGTGGGCTCGGCTCTTCACCGTCCCCTCAGGTACTCCCGTCAGTGCCGCGATCTCGCTCATCGGCCGGTCCTCCAGGTACAGCAGTCGCCACACCTCGCGTTCAGGGCTGCCCGGCGGCCCGAGCGCTGCCATCGCCGCTTCCAGGTCCACCCGCGACGCCACGGCCTCCGCTGGATCGGTGATGGTGGTCCGCGCGGCGTCTACGTCCGGCAGCGAAAAGCCGGTCGGCCCTCGTTGCCGTAGCGCCAGGGCGGCCTGTCGCCGGGCGATCCCCCACAGCCAACCTCCCGCTGCGCTTTGTGGCCGGTAGCGTCGAGCGCCGCGCCAGGCGGCGATGAACGTCTCTTGGAGGACATCCTCGACATCGGTGGCAGGGAGCACGGCACGCAGACGAGTCGCCAACATCGGCGCGTGCCGGGAAAACAGCTCCCGCAACGCTCCGTCATCGCCACCAGCCAGGCGGGCGATCAGCTCGTCGTCGTCCATCACCTCTCTATTGCGAGGGGAGGTCGATCGGTTCACGACAATCAGATTTGCCTGCTGCGGCCGGCCCCGCGTGCCAAGAGGCCACAGGTCGCGTGTCAAGGCGCGGTCGAAGCCGGAGTGCGGCCCAGCCGTTCAGCTGGCGACGAGACCCCTGACCCGTTCCCGCAGCTCAGGGAAGTTGAATAGGAGATCGTCTTCTCCACTGGGTCGCTTGTGGCTACATGTGCTACGGTGGCGACGTGAGTGGTTCTATTTCCGTTCGGGACCTCCGGAACACGGTCAGCGAAGTGCTCCGTCGGGTCGAAGGTGGTGAGAGGTTGACGGTCACGGTCGACCGGCGCCCGGTCGCCGAGATCGTGCCGTTGCGCCGCCGCCGGACGGTGCCGGCAACCGAGGCGGTCGCCATTGCCTCCCGCCACGCGGCCGACCGTGGGCTCCTGAGGGAGGTGCGGGGTCTGCTGTCCGACACGACCGACGACCTGTGAGGGCGCTGCTTGACACCTCGTTCTTCGTCGCCACCGAGTCGGGGCGACCTCTGGGCGAGATGGAAGGGGTGACCGAGACCGAGGTGTCGGTGGTGACGTTGGCCGAATTGACCCTCGGCGTGCTCATGGCAAAAGACGACGATCGGCCGGCGAGGGTGGCGACGCTTTCAGCTGTGGAGTCGACGTGGGATCCGCTACCGGTAGACGCCGAGGTGGCGCGCCAGTTCGCCCGGATCGCCGCCGTCTTGCGCGCCGATCGGCGCCGGGTCCCGATCCTCGACGTGCTCGTGGCCGCCACCGCGATAGTCGAGCGAATCCCGGTCGTCACCCAGGACCACGACTACGACGCCATCCCCGGCGTCGAGGTGATTCGGGTCTGATCGTCGGCTCCTGTCGATGTGGGCCGAGGACGTTGATCCGGTCCCGCAGCTCAGCCGGGTTTGAATAAGAGATCGTCTTCTCCACGTGTCCTTGTGATATCGAATACAGCTCGTGATATCATTGGGACATGAAACAGCTCCTCCTCAGAGTTCCCGACGACGTCCACCGTCGATTGGCGGCGCGTGCCGCTCGTGCCGGACAGAGCGTCAATGCCGTGGCAAACGAGAT
>JAJYWG010000180.1 GCA_021791615.1 Actinomycetes bacterium | reverse complement strand
CGGCTCGAACTCCTACTGGGCTTCAGGATCCTGCTCAGCCGACGTCCACAGGTCGTTGGTGGGTTGTGACCCACGCTCCTAGCGGCTCACCGCAGAGTTTGATCCTGAAGGTGAACGCCGCCCGGACCGATCAAGCTGCTTGAAAGGCGCATGCGGTGGCAACCAAACTTCGGCAGTCCCGAGCGAGCTTGAGGGCGCACGTCACGGCTCTGGCCCTTTTGTTATTCTTCTTGCCATTAGATCTCGCGGCGTCCGGGGCGCGTCGAGTAGGGGAGGGGGCCGGCATGGCACGCGTTGGACATCGAATAACACATGCGCGGTTGCGAGGCCGTCGGCTTGTCCGCATGGTCGCCGCCGCAGGTATCGGAGCGGCGTGCCTGGTCGGGTCGGGGGTCGCCGCGCTGCCCGCCTCGGCGCAGGTCGCCCCGGCCACGCTGTACGCGTCGGCGACGGGATCCGGGAGCGTCTGTTCGAGCACCAGCGCCTGCTCGCTTTCGACTGCGCTCAGCGAGGTGACGGCCGGGGGCACCATCGATCTGGTCACCGCGGGGGCCTCCCAGCACTACGACGGCAACTTCACTGTCGGCACCACGGGCACGTCGGCGGGCGCGCCGGTCACGATTCAGGCCGGCCCCGGCGTCACCGACCCCACCCTCGACGCAAACGGCAGCGGCACAGTCCTGACCATCGAGGGTGGTGTGTACGTGGATCTCTCCGGGATCACCGTCACCGGCGCGTACAGCACCACCGTCGGCGTTGCTGGCATCCTCAACGACGGCGGGACGGTTACGGTGACCGGCTCCACCCTCAGCGGGAACACTGACATCGCAGGCCTCGGCGGCGCCATCTACAACAACGACGGCGGGACGGTTGCGGTGACCGGCTCCACCCTCAGCGGTAACACTGACCCCTCAGGCCTCGGCGGCGCCATCCTCAACAACGGCGGGACGGTTGCAGTGACCGGCTCCACCATCAGCGGCAACTCCGGCACCGGCCTCTACAACCTCAACGGGACGCTCACGATCACCCTCTCCACCATCAGCGCCAACTCCGGCGCCGGCCTCGGCGGCGCCATCCTCAACAACGGCGGGACGGTTGCAGTGACCGGCTCCACCCTCAGCGGCAACTCCGCCGTCTATGGCGCGGGCATCTACACCACCGGGTCGCTCACGGTGACCGACTCCACCATCACCGGCAATACTGCCATGCAGGGTGGCGGTGGTATCTTCGACTTTGGCTTCCCGCCAGTAACGGTTACCGACTCCACCATCAGCGGCAATACCGCCAACGGTGTGCTGGGCGGCGGTGGTATCTACAACGGTGGCACGCTCACGGTTACCGACTCCACCATCAGCGGCAATACCGCCAACGGTGTGCTGGGCGGCGGTGGTATCTACAACGGTGGCACGCTCACGGTTACCGGCTCCACCATCAGCGGCAATACCGCCACGGTGGGCAGCGGTGGTGGTATCTACAACAACGGTGCCACAGTGTCATTGGAGGCCGACTTGCTGGCGACAAAGGGCGGCCCGCCAGCTGGTGGTGAATGCGCGGGGACCATCACCGATCTCGGTTACAACGTCTCGGACGACTCCTCGTGCGGGTTCGCTGCAACCTCGACCAGCATTAGCTCCTCGAAAGCGGAGGATCTGGGGCCGCTGCAGAGCAACGGGGGGCCGACACAGACGATCGAGCCGACGATTGGCAATCCGGCGATCGGTCTCATCCCTAACCCCTCCGGGTTGTTGTGCCCGACGACCGACCAGCGCGGCGTCTCGAGCGTGTCGGGAGCGCGCTGTGATGCCGGGTCGGTGCAGGTGGCCACCCAGACGATCAGCTTTACGGGACCGGCTAGCGGAACTGCCGGGGGCGAGGCCACGTTGTCGGCGACTGGTGGCGGGTCGGGGAACCCGGTCGTCTTCAGTGTCGATTCGTCGAGCGGGGCCGGGGTTTGTAGCGTGTCGGGCACTGACGGCTCGACGGTCGACTTCACCGGGCCAGGCAGCTGTGTGATCGACGCCAACCAGGCCGGCAACGCCGAATACCTTGCGGCTGCGACGGTCAGCTGGACCGTGACTGTCACCGACGCCGACCTGGCTATCGCCTCCCCGGGGAACATCACCACCCCGGCCACCGGGGCGAACGGGGCGACGGTCAACTACCCCATGCCCACCGCCACCGACGAGGGCAGCGTCCCCCCGGTCACCTGTAGCACCCCTTCGGGGTCGGTGTTCCCGGTGGGCACCACCACAGTCACCTGCAAGGCCATCTCCCTTGATGACACCAACAGCCCGGTGGCCACCACCTTCACCGTGACGGTGGAAGGCGCCGCCGCCCAGCTCTCTGATCTGGCTACCGCTGTGCAGGGCGTGGGGCCGGGCAAGAGCCTGGCTGAGAAGGTGCAAGTCGCCCGGTCCTCTCTGTCGGCGGGCAACATTCGCAGGACCTGTTCCACGCTGAGTGCTTTCGTCAAGGAGGTACAGGCCCAGGCGGGGAAGAAGCTTGGTTCAAGCCTGGCCCACCAGCTCATCGCCGACGCTCAGCGGATTCAGGCAGTCCTGTCCTGCTGAGGCGACCGCACCACGGGGCTGCCTGTTGGCCGGGGATCGGTGCTTGAGCCCTGGGCCAGTTGGACGAAACCCCGGGAACAGCGTGTCTGGCGTCGCGGGTGGCCGGTGTTCTTGATGGCGATAGGGCGGAGGGGATGGACCATCCCCTCCGCCATCGCTTCGGGACGGCCCGGGCCTTCTCCAGCGCACGCGGCTCGAGCCTTGCTAGCGCCGCCGAAGTGAACGCCAGAGTCCACATCTAAAGCCGGTCTCTTGTGGTCAAACATGTGGTCAAACCGGCGCTTCGGATCTGACGGGGGAATTGCATCCATGAGTTGAGCCCGGGGCTCTGGCAGCCTGAACTGATGACGTACAAGGCACGGTTGAGGGCAACGCTCGAGGGCGATCCCGTGCGGATGTGCGAGATCCTGGTCGGGCTCCCTGCCGTCGACGTCATCGGCCTCGACGCGGATGCCCACGTGCTCGAGGTCCATGTCGAGTGCCGGCGAACGCAGACGGGATGTCCGTCGTGCGGGGTCGTGGCACACGTGAAGGACCAGCGGCCGGTGCGCTTCGTCGATCTCCCCGTCGCCGGCCGTCCGATGGCCCTCGTGTGGTACAAGCGTCGGTTCCGCTGCCCCGATGCTGACTGCCCCACGGGGTCGTGGACCGAGGAGGATGGGCGCATCGCGTCCTCGAGGATGGCGATCACTGTGCGCGCGGGCCGCTGGGTCACCGAGCAGGTGGGCAGGTGTGCTCGCAGTGTGAACGAGGTGGCAGGCGAGCTCGGTTGCGACTGGCACACCGTGAACGATGCCGTCGTCGCCTACGGCGAAGCGTTGATCGAGGTGCCCGGTCGCATCGGCACGGTCGATGCGCTCGGGCTCGACGAGGTGCTCTTCGTGCGCGAGGGCCCCTATCGACGCCAGCACCTCTCCACCCAGATCGTCGACGTCCGCCGTGGCCAGTTGCTCGACGTCGTCCCTGGCAGATCCAGCGTCGGCCCGATGGCATGGTTGGCAGAGCAGGGAGCGAGCTTTCGCGACGCCATCGACTCCGGCACGCTCGATCTCTCTGGCCCCTACCGCAAGGTGTTCGAGGTGATGACGCCACGCGCCACCTTGGTCGCGGACCCCTTTCACGTCACGAAGCTCGCCAACACCAAGCTCGTTCTCTCGTAGTTGACGGGAACCTTCGTCACTCGCGAGAACTGGCCTCGCGGCTGTGTGGTGGAAGTCATCTCTTGATGTCGTCTGTTACACCCCGCACGTATGTTCGATCGCGTGGAGTTCTGGGCCGAGCGGACGATCTCGCCTGTCGACGGGCAGATCGGTTGGACCGTCGTCGACGACCGCTACGTCGAGCACGGCCGCGCGGCGACGTGGCTGCGGATGCTGCTCGACGCGCAGGGCCGGTCGGTCGGCACGGCCCGAACGTACGCGGGGCGCCTCGCGCTCTATCTCACGTGGGCCGCGGCCGCCGGCGTCGAGCCGGTGGCGCCGAGTGTCGAGCAGCTGGCAGCCTTCGCTCGCTGGCTCGAGCGGACGCCATCACGCAAACACCGCCCGGGACGACAGCGACGGCGGGTCGCAGGCTCGAACGTCGTGGCTCTCGGCGCGGCGCGCTCACCTGCCACCGTCGAGGGAGTCCTGGCGGCGGTCGTCGAGTTCATCCGCTTCGCCAGCCTGCAGGGCTGGTGCGAACCGGCCGTTGCCGATCGGCTGAGCTCCCGCGTCGAGCTTCGCTTCCTGCCGCGGCGCTTCAACCGCGGGGAGCGCACCGGCCGCCCATCACTCGAGCGCCGCGTCGTGCGTCGCCGCCGGGTAGAGCAAGCGCCGGCGACGCTCAGCCGGCAGCAGATCGGCCTCCTCGTCGACGCCTGTACGAACAGTCGAGACCGCTTTGTTGTCGAGGCGCTGTACGCGACTGGCGCTTTCTCCAGGGGTGGGACCGTGCGCGAGATGGCGGGAACCCATGTTTGTGCAGGTAGGGGGGCTTGGAGTGGTGGGTCGACGTGTGCAACAGGTGTGGCGCACACCGCCTCGTGAGGGTTCATCTGTCGCGGCTGGGTGTGTTGATGCGGGTCATGAGTTCGCGGTTGGCGGCACGGGCGGCGACGAGGTCCTCGTCGCGTTCTTCGAGTTGGAGGCGGAGGTCGATGAGCTGCTGTTCGAGACGGGTGATCTGGTGTTGGAGGGCGTCGATGTCAGCCGGGGTGCCGAGGCCGGACTCGCTCCAGACTTTCTCGCCAAGGGCTTCGGAGAGGCGCTTTTCCAGGTGCTGGACTCGGGCGTTGAGCCGGGCGGCCCGTTCGTGGGCGGCGAGCAGGTCGGCCTCCAGGGAGGCTCGGGTGACGGCCGGTTTGCCCTGAGCGGCCGCGGGTGGTTCGCCTGCCTGGGCGTGGATGCTCTCGAGCAGGTCGGGGTGGCGATAGAGGAAGCTTCGGTCGACCGCGGCGGCGCGGGCGACGCTGGAAGTATTGATCTGGATGTCCTGGGCGCGGGCGCGCTCGAGCGCGGTGATGACCCGCTGGCGGCGATGGGCCGTGTCGGTGTGCCGGCGGTCGAACATCGCTTGGGTTCGTCAATTCGGCGATGCGGCACTGGCGGGATCGGCAACGAGGCCGATGAGATCGTGAAGGCCTTCGAGACCTGGCACGGCATGACCGTCGCCCCACCGACCGACCCGAACCTGCTCTGGGACACCCGGGGCCGCCTCGACCACTACGACGTGTTGAGGCGCGACGAGATCGACCAGACAGTCGGGCTGCTCGTCACGCTGTCGGACCCGAAACAGCACGGTCTCGTCTACGCAGCCCTGGCCCCGGCCATCGAGCGCTTCCACGAGCTCAGTGAAGAAGAGCGTCTGGAGTTCAAAGACGCTCTCGACAAGTTCGTCCGGACCTACTCGTTCCTCTCCCAGGTCGTCTCGATGACGTCATCAAAGTGCACCTCCGGTAGTAGCGAGTTGAGTTCGCGCGGTGAAACGGGCCACTGCTGGTCGGGCGCGCAGTGCGACTTCGATGTCCGCAGTGAATGGGATGCAGATGGCGCC
>JAJYWG010000544.1 GCA_021791615.1 Actinomycetes bacterium | reverse complement strand
ATGTTCCCCATCCCAGGGTGAGCACAAGCTCGACAGCAGCGACTAGAAGCGAAGCGGCGGGGCCCCCCGGCCGTTTTGTCGCGCCCATCCGTCCGTCGTGGCGGCGCCGGCCCGCCGGAGCACCCACCCCGGGCAGTGTGCTGGGCGATGTGGCCGTGGCGATCATTGACGGGACGGACTCGCGGAGCGAGCTGCGTTCGCTGCGCAAGAAGCCGGGTCTGTTCGGGCCGGTGGCGTCTACGCCCACCGCGTGGAGAGTGCAGGAGCGGGTCACAGAAGCGCATCTGGCGCTTTTGCGTGCGGGGCGGGCGGCGGCGAGGGCCGAGGCGCGGGCGGCGGCTGGGCCGAAGCGGTCGAAGGATGCGGCACCATCCGCGAAGGCGCCTGGGTGGCCGAGATCACCGACCACCTGGACACCTCCGCCTGGCCAGCCGGTTCACGGGTCATCGTCAGAGTCGAGCGGCCCCACCCCGGCGCCTAGCTATCGGTCTTCGACGGCGAATCCGCTGCCTGGGTCGGGTGGCCGCTTAAGCAAGCTCGGACACAGCCAGGACGCGAGCTCGAGGAACGCCGTGGCTGTCAACGGCCAGTTTGTTGTCCTCGCTGGTGGCCAGGAAAAAGTCCTCGCCCCTGGTTGGTTTAGGGCTTGTTGGTCTTGGGTCGGTTTCCTTTCTGGCGGGCTTCGCGCATGCGGTAGCTCTCTCCGTCGGTGATGATGACGTGGGCGTGGTGTAGGAGCCGGTCGATGAGTGATGCGGCGGTGGTGTGTTCGGGGAGGAATCGTCCCCATTGGTCGAAGGGCCAGTGGCTGGCGACGCCGAGGGATCGGCGTTCGTAGGCGGCGGCGACGAAGCGGAACAGCAGCTGGGCGCCGGTGTCGTCGAGGGGGGCGAATCCGAGTTCGTCGCAGATGATGTACTCGGCGCGCAGGATGGTTTCGATGGTTTTGCCGACGCTGTTGTCGGCCAGGCCCCGGTAGAGGGTCTCGACCAGTTCGCTGGCGGTGAAGTAGCGGACCCGGTAGCCGGCGTCGACCGCTGCGTGGCCGAGCGCGATGAGCAGATGGCTTTTGCCGGTCCCGGCGGGGCCGACCAGCACCGGGCACTCGGCGGCCCGGATCCACTCGAGCGAGGCCAGGTAGTCGAAGGTGGCTTGAGGGACCTGCGAGACGGACAGGTCGAACTCGTCGAGGGTCTTTCGGACCGGGAAGTTAGCGGCGCGTAGCCGGTTTCGGGCGTTGGATGCGTCTCGGCTGGCGATCTCGGCTTCGATGAGGGTGCGCAGGAGCTCTTCGGGCGCCCACCGTTGCGTTTTGGCGGTGACGAGCAATTCGGGGGCGAGGGAGCGCATGGCGGACAGCTTGAGCCGGCGCAGCCCGGCGGCCAGGTCCGGGGCCAGGGCCGGTGTGGGGGCGGTCACGACAGCACCTCGTCGATGGCGTAGGCCGACAGTGGCCGGGTCGGCACGATCGGCAGTGGGATCACCAGAGCCTGGCCGGGTCCGGTCACTGTCGGGGTGCCGGTGCCGGCGGCCAGGATCGACCGCACGTCGTTGGCGCGCCACCGGCCGAACGCCACGGCGCGCTCCAGGGCGGCGACGAGCACGTCGGTGCCGTGCGCGGCCTGCAGGCCGGCGAGCTCGGCCAGCTCGGCGCCGAGCTTGGTCACCCCGGCCGCTGCGGCGCCCTTCAAGAAGACCTCGGCGACGGGGCCGAGTGCCAGGAACGCCTTCTCCGCCGCAGTGGCCGGCCGGGGCGCCCGGCGGGGCCGCTCCGGCCGGGCCTTGGGGTAGTGCTCATCTGAGATCGACGTCTGGCCCGGCGCGACCAGCGGGTGGACGGCCACGATCTCATCCGCGTCGAGGATCCGGACTTGCCCGTCGGCCGCTTGCACCTCGACGTGGTGGCCGATCAGGCGGACCGGGACCGAGTAGCGGGCCGATCCGATCCGCACCGTGGACAACTTGTCCACCTTGCGCATGGTCACCCGGCCGATGCGGGGACGAAGCGACGGCAGCGGGCCTAGCAGCGGCCGCTCCTGGTCGAGTCGGCCGGCCGGGACAGCGCAGATCTCCGAGTGAAGCCGGCCATTCACCTCCCCGCACCAGCCGCGGGCGGCCGCGTTGGCCACCTCAAGACGCTCCACGTCGGGAGAGATGGGCACGATCAGGTCGGACTTGGCGTATCCGACCAGGTTCTCCACGATCCCCTTCGACTCGGGATCCGCCCCGGCGCAGAAGTCCGGGCGGAACCGGTAATGGCCGGCGAAGCGCACATAGACGGGAGTGGGCACGACCACGTCGGCCACCACGCCGCCCTTCAAGCAGCCCATCCGGTCGGCCAGCACCACCTTGGGCACCCCGCCCAGGACCTCGAAGCACTCGGCCAGCAGCCGCAAGGTCGTCTCGGCCCGCTCGTCCGCGGCGAAGCGCACGAACCGGAACCGGCTCCACGCCAACACCGCGCAGAACACGTGCAACGGTCCCTCTTGACCCCAGTCGATCACCAGCGTCTCACCCGGCGACCAGATCGCCGGACGGCGACCCCGGTGATTCTGGCGGCGCCAGTCCGCCTTCGCTTGAGCCACCAGCCGGCGGAAGTTCCGGGCCGACCCGCCATAGCCGGCCGCCCGGGCCTCGGCCAGCAGCCGCTTGGCCGAAATCCGCCCCTTCGTCGAGCTCACCCGCTTGGCCACCACATCACGCACGGCGTCGTAGTTACGGGCCCGAGCCTTCCGCGCCGGCGCTGGCTCCTCCACGCGGGACAACGCCCGCTTGATCGTCTTGGGGTCGCAGCCACACATCGCGGCCGCGCCCCTATAAGTCCCCACCTCGCTAAAGGCGGCGATCATCTCCATACGTTCCCTCTCTGACTTCAATGGTGTGGTCCTCCGGGTGCATCGGTGCGGCCTAGACACACACACCGTGTGCGCCCGGGGGATCCAGATGGTGGATTTCACAAAGGGGCGAGGACTTCTAGCTGGCCACACGCGAGGACATCCAACTGGCCACACGCGAGGATTTTTCCATGGCCATGGACAGTGGCCCCCCTTGTGGCGTGGCCGTCCATTTTGAGGGAGCCCGTTCTGAGTGCGGCCGGAACACTCCATGCGAACACATCGCGAAGGAATGACCGGTAGCCGAGCATCTCGGTCGCCTCTCTCAAGATGTTGAGCAACGGTGAGGTCCGCCGTGCCCAACAAACCAGGACCGCCCGAGGAGCGGTCTAATGCCAGGGTGGCTGGCGACAACTGAACCACCGGGGCCGTCAATGCTCCCCCTCTGGCCGGGCCGGCCTTGACTGCCCCTCCCACCCGGTTGACGCGCGCCCCGACACCCCACCCGCTCACCAAAACGCCAACAACAAACGGACATCGACTCCGTCGAAGACTTTTGATCTCGAGCGCTACTTCGGGAACGGCGTTCGGCGGGCTTTGCCTAGGAGTGCTGACCGCCCTTGGCGGCCGGTGGCAGGTCCCGCTCCTACATGGAAGCAGTGGTGGGAAGCTACGACGTGGTGGGAGAATCCTCGATCCTCCCACGGCGGTCGGGTACAGTAGCAGACGTGTCAGACCGTGCGAGCTTCGCGACGGGGTACCGGCTGCGCTTCGACGCCAAGCGTCGCCCCACCTTCCCTTCCTCCCTCCTCGAGGATGCGGGCATTGACCCGAGTCATGAGGTCGTTGCCCATGTCGAGGGTCCGGGACGTGTTGTTCTGGAGGACCCGTTGGTGCTGCTTGCTGCATTCCAGGCTGAGGTCGCCCGAGAACTCGAGGAGACCGGGTACACCGGTGACCTCGCCGACGAGCTGATCGCCGACCGGGCAGCCGAAGCGCTTTCCGACTGACCGGATGGGGGTCTTACCGCAAGGAGCGCTGCTCGCTGACGCGTCCTATCTTCTCGCCGTCGCTCAGTCCAACGCTCAAGCGTCCCGGTTCATCTCAGCGCTATCGCGCACAAAAGTGACAGCGGTCAACCTCGGAGAAGTCATGTACAAGCTGGCGGAGCGCGCCCGGCGGCCACCACAGCAGGTCGCAGGGATGTTCGGCGCCCAGGGTGTCACGGTTGCACCATTCGAGCTGACAGCGGCGATGCACTTCGCAGATCTCAAGCGGATCGATGCCCTCAGCCGAGCGGAGCAGGAGAGACGTGGTGCGCAGCGTGTGAAGTCGCTGTCACTGGGGGACATGTGCTGCCTGGCCCACGCTCTACAGCACGACCTCCCCGTGCTCACCGGAGACCAACATTGGTCAACCCTCGAGGCCCACGGTCTGACGCTAGAAATCTTCGACTTTCGTGACCCGGCCCTGACGGTGTAGGAATCGGCTCGTCACAGAACGGACGGCGACCACGACAGGATCGGAGCGGAACCAACGCACCGGATTCGGTCCGGACCTCTGAACGGACCGCCAGCGGATTTACTCAACGGTCGTCAGGTACAGCTCCAGGCAGTGGACCACGAGCCGGTCGCACGGCTGGGCGGCGTCGACAGCGGAAGCCCGTAGCAGGCCGCGTAAGACCACGTCCGTTTCGTCGAGCATCTCGATGCAGGACCGGCCCAGCCGAGGAGCACTTCGAATTTGTTGTCTGCGATGTCCTTGACTGAGCGGGCGAGCGTGGTGATGCCCGAGTGCCTCAGGTGGAAGATGCCGTCCGCCATCCGACGCGCTATCGGCGCGGTCCAGGTAAAGCTATCCATTTTGTTCTCCTTTGAGTGCCGCCCCCCGGCTACCCCTGTGGTTGTCCTCACCGCGCCCGAATCCACGGACCGGAGGGCAGGGGGTTATCAGGTTCTGGCCGTAGGACCAGGCAGTCCCAGCACGGCCCCCATCGACCTATCGGGTGGTCACCGACCGCCGGCAGCTACGGATCACTCCAACGTCGACCTGGCGATCCGGTCCGCTCAGGGCGAGGACTCGTACGTTGCCCTGACGGCGAGACCCAGCTCCCCGGCCGCCCGTTCGACCACCCGGCCGACGTTGGCAGCGATCCCGAACCACAACTGGCCTCCTCGGGAGCAGTGGAGCGCCTGGAGAAGCCGCCAATGCCGGCTGGCAGGCAAGGCGAGTTCGTCGTTGGGAAGCCCGGTGGGCCAGTCTCCGCCGAACACCCGTACTGCCAGGTATTCGTCAACGACTATCACCTGTCGGCCTCGGCTGGGTCAGTCCTCGGGATCAGGCTCTCCGCCGCCGAGCAGCGGATCAGCCGCGCTCACTGCGTCGAGGGCAGCCTTGAACTCGCCTTAAAGGTCTCCGGTGGTCAGGCGGCGCAGTAGCTCCCGGTCCCCGTCAGTAAGTCGCGGACCGCCCGCCCGGCGCCGCCTGCGGCGCTCCTCCAACAGCTCCTCACCGGTGATCAACCCACCGTTCTGCCACCCCGGCGCCCGTTCGGAGCGCCCCCAGAGCGAGGGGCCGGCATCGTTATCGTTGACGAACAAGCTTGGCCTCTGGCTACACCTCAACGTGACGCCGCAGTTCGTAGCTCTCACCGTTCGCTGACCGGCGGTAACAGATAGCTCGCTGAGCCATTCTCCCCGGTCCACCGGCTGGTAGCCACAGATCGGTGGTGCCAACTTCGTAGTACGGGTTGTCGCGAGTCCCTCTCAGACACGAAACA
>JAJYWG010000179.1 GCA_021791615.1 Actinomycetes bacterium | reverse complement strand
GCCCCCCGGCACGAGGCCGATGTGCTGGCCGCCGATGTCGTAGCCCACGTAGTACGGACCGTCGGCCTGGGGTTCGATCCCGAACAGGGCGGAGTAGACCGCCTTGGCCCTGGCCAGGTCGGACACCGGGTGCAAGACGATCTTGATCCCCTCGGTGGAAGAGTTGGTCATGGCTGCTCCTTTTCGCTCAGCTGGTCGATCTTGCCGTGATGCTCCCTATGACGCGCCAGACGACCGATGTGTGGCGACCGCCCTGGCGCTCCGTCCCCACCGCCGTCGGGGGGCTCAGGCGGTGCCGCCCCGGGGACGGCCAACCGGATCGCCCAAGATTGCTCATGTCACATCGAGGCCGCCTGGTGCGTCAATCTGCGGTGGTGGGTCAGGCACCCGAGCTCCCCGCCCCCGAGGAGGAGGTGGTCCTTCCCGACACGATGGGCCCTGCGCTGCTGGTCGTGCTCGATACCCTCATCCCTGCCGAGCGCCTCGCCTTCGTACTCCACGACCTCTTCGCCGTACCGCTCGACGAGGTCGCCCTGATCGTCGGGCGCTCCCGGCGGCCACTCGCCAGCTCGCCAGTCGCGCCCGACGGCGCCTGCAGGGCACCGAGGAGATGCCCTCCGGCGACCGGCGGCGCCAGCAGGAGATCGTCGACGCGTTCCTGGCAGCCTCCTGGCAGGGGGATTACGAAGCGCTCGTGTAACTGTTCAGGTGCGGTAGGCAGCGTCCGCACCCGCGTGAACTGACCGCCTCGCTGAAAAGTTTCGAAAATCGCGCGCGACCAGCGCGAATGGCATTGCGCGATGCTCGCGATTTGGCTCGACACCGGCTGGACTTGTGGATGTGGAGCCCGATCAGTCGTCCTACGAAGAGCTGGTCCGGGAGAACACCATCCTGCGGGCCACCGTCACCGAGCAGGCGTCCTTGATCGAGCAGCTGAGGGCGGAGATCGCCGAGTTGCGAGCTCGACTCGACATGAACTCGCGCAACTCCTCGAAGCCCCCGTCCTCTGAGGGCTATGCGAAGCCGGCGCCGAAGTCACGCCGCAAGCGGTCGGGGAAGAAGCCTGGCAAACAGCCCGGGGACCCGGGACGCCATCTCGCCCAGCGTCCCGATCCCGATGCCACGGAGGTCCACCCTCCGAGCAGTTGTGAGGGCTGCGGCAGCGACCTTTCCGACGCGGAGGTGACGGGCCTGATCGTGCGCCAGGTGTTCGACCTTCCACCGGTGGCACTGTTCTGCACCGAGCACCAGGTCGAGCGAAGGCTTTGTGAGAGCTGCGGCTCCGAGACGACCGGGACCTTCCCACCAGAAGCGAGCGCGCCGGCGTGCTACGGCCCGGCACTCCGGGCCTACGTGTGCTACCTGGTGACCCGCCAGCACATCCCGGTTGCCCGGGTGGCCGAGCTGTTGCGAGACACCTACGGGGCACCAGTTGCAACCGGGACGATCGTCGCGATGGTGAAAGAGGGCGCGGCAATGCTCGAAGAGTTCCTCGCCCGGGTGAAGGATCTTCTGATCGCCGCCGACGTCGCGCATGCAGACGAGACCGGCCTGCGGGTCGAAGCGCACCTCCAGTGGGTCCATGCGGTGTCGACCACCGATCTCACCTTGTACCACCTCGATGCCGAGCGCGGGACCGGGGCCATGGACGCGATGGGCGTGATCGAGCACCTGCGCGGTGTGCTCGTCCACGATGGCTGGGCCTCCTACCGCACCTACGAGAACCTGGTACACGGATTATGCAATGCCCATCACCTCCGCTCTAACCATTCACCTCCCGTGAGCAGACCATCCACCACCAGGGGGAATGCCGCGCGTATCGTGGGGAATTCCGACGCGCGATCCTTCCTCCGACGCTCCGACCTATGAGGAGCTGGCAGCCGAGAACGCCGAGCTGCGTCGTCGTCTCGAACAACTTGCCGGCGCCAACGCGTCGCAGGCAGGGCTGATCGACCAGCTCCAGCGCAGGATCGCAGCGCTCGAGAGCCGTCTTGGGAAGGACTCGACCAACTCGTCGTTGCCGCCGTCCTCGGACCGCTTCACGAAGAAGGCCAAGGGGGAGAGCCCCAACCGCGCCGCTCGCCGGGCGCTCGGGCGCAAACCCGGCAAGCAACCTGGCGCAGAGGGCAAGCACCTCGCCCAGGTGGCGGACCCCGACGAGACCTTCGTCCACTCGCCCTCGTGCTGTGTGCACTGCGGCGGCGACCTCGCCGACGCTCCGGTCGAGGCGATCGAGGTTCGCCAGGTCCTCGACGCCCCGGTGGCCCGGCTCGAATCGAAAGAGCACCGGGCAGAGACGAGACGCTGTCGCTGTGGGGCGAAGACCAAGGCTGCGTTCCCCGCAGAGGCCCGCGGTTTCGTCTCCTACGGCCCCAAGCTCCGGGCGATCGCGCTCTACCTCATGAGCTACCAGCACCTGCCCTTCGAGCGCTGCGCGGCGGCGCTGCGTGATCTCTTCGGCGCAGAGGTCTCGACGGGCTTCTTGGACCAGCTCTACAGCGAGGGCGCAGCGGGGCTCGAGGGCTTCATGGCCACGGTCCTGCACCTCCTCGCCGACAGCGAGGTCGTCCACGTCGATGAGACGTTCGACTTCGTGAGGAAAGAGAAGACCTGGTTCCACGTCTGTGCCAACGAGCTCTACACCTTGCTGCACGCGGACTCGACTCGGGGCAAGGACGGCACCGAGCGCACCGGGATCTTCCCGGACTTCACCGGCATCGCCGTCCATGACCGCCTCATCCAGTACTTCGGCTACGACAAGGCGACCCATGCGGTGTGCTGTGCGCATCTCGTACGCGATCTCGCCTCGGTCGCTCGGGTCGCCATCCAAGAGCACTGGGCGACGTCGATGACCGCGCTGTTGATCGAGATGAAGCTCGCCGCGGACGCCGCACGGGCTGCGGGCAAGAACAAGCTCACCAAGAAGTCCCTCGGCGCGTTCTTCGACCGATACGACGCCCTGGTCGACGAGGCGCTCTTGGTCAACCACGCGCCGGCGAACCGTGCGCGTGACGCGCTGGAGAGAGAGTCGTTCAACCTGGCGGTCGCCTTCAGGGACCGGAAGGAAGACATCGTCCGTTTCGCCACCGACCTGCGGGTGCCCTTTACCAACAACCAGGCGGAGTCCGACGTCAGGATGGTGAAGCTGCACGCAAAAATCAGCGGGCCCTTCCGGGCGATGCACGGCGCAGAGCGGCTCGCCGCGGTCCGCTCCTACCTGCAGACCGCGGCCAAGCACGGCCTCTTGCCGATCGCCGTGCTCAGCGCATTGTTCGCCGGCGAGCCCTGGATCCCGCAGCGGATCTGAGCGGTCATCGGCGATACTTGGCCGATCGAACCGAACACGACACCTCCCTCGTGCTGGCCGATGCGCGACGCCGAAGCGCTCGCCAGCGCCATCGTTGCCGGACACCTCGACGACGCGCTCGACGCGGTCATCGGCGCCGTCAACCTCCGGACCCACGCGATCGCCCGGCACCGCCGGGGCGCAGCATTGGCGCGCCTCGCCGTCGGCGACCGGGTCCGGTTCGCCAACACGGCCAAGCCGCAGTACCTGCGCGGCTCGACCGGTGAAATCCACGAGTTCTACGAGGACCTCGTCGTCGTGTGCCTCGACGTGCCCGTCGGGAAGTTCAAGTCCGGACACGTTCGGGCCTCACCCGAGTTGCTCGAACGCCTTCCGGAGAGGTGAATGGTTGCATGTTGTCGGCCCAGTGACGATCGTCCACGTGCCGTTCACTTTATGAGCGAAGCCATCGTCAGGTCGCTGTTGCGTACTCGAGGTTGTATCCGTACCCAGGCTCGCCGGCCATTGGACGGCGTAATAGGTCCATGTCGGGACCGTGGGGTTGGTTTTCTTGGTAACCGTAACTCCGTTGAGTGCTTCGTCCGTTGTCCCGTGCTGCGCTCTAAGGCTGCCCTGTACGGCGGCGACCAAGGCCGGTGTCGCTGTTTCGAAGGGGTAGATCGCGGGTGTGTGCGTGGTCGTCGTGCTTGACGACGGTGATGTAAGTCCGTGGCCGGTGCATGTATCCACGACACTCTTTATGACCGACGCGGCCGCGGCTACATAGCCTGTCCGGTACTCAAGGGCATACGCGATCTCCCACGCACGGTGGATGATGCCGTACATGCTGCTGTTCAACCCGTATTCACCTGCGATCTGCAGCAGGGCTGCTGTCTGCGACGCGCCGTTGCCCGCCTTGAGTAGGGCATCGGCGCCCTTGACCCCTTCCTTGGCGCACGTTTCCTCGGCCTGCGTGATCCCGTCCTTCTTCAGTTGGGCTGTGATGCTGTTGGATGTGTGGTCGCCGGCGGTCTGCGGAGGCGAGTTGTGCGATCCAACGGCAACCGCCACTCCGGCCCCTGCTGCGACAACGATGACGACGGCAACCCCGACGAGCCACTTTTTCCCAGTCCGTCTCCGTGGGGTGTGAGCTGGAATTTGCTCGGGGCTTCCCTGGGGTGCCGGCGTTGTAGGCCCAACAACTCGGTCAGCGTGGGTCGCGGGCGACCTCCCGTGGTCGGAGTGGAACTCGGGCGCGTACCACTTGCCGTCGGCGGCCTGCCACCATCCCGGTCCTTGTGAGGTATCGCTCATGTACCCGCCTCAGAATCGGCGACGACCAACGGTGAATTCGATGGGTCGTCTGCGCAGTGTAGACCTCCGCGGCCGTCGTCCTCTTGGGACTCCAACAGGTGTCACTGCTCTCATCCACTGTTGTTGCCATCGGGGATCGGGGTGTTCGTTTGGTGGCCGTATCCGGCCGTCTGGATCAACCCAGGAGCCTGGGTCGAATGTGGGGATCATGCTTGTCCTCCCGCTCCTTGGCGGAACGTCCTGATGCAGAGATCAAGGTCGGCTGGTTCTCTTCAACGCTGTTGAGCGCGAGCGCCCTCCGTGTTTGTGCAGGTTGCGCGACGGCACGGGAGCGCGAGACCGTCAGGGTGCCGCACGCGCGGCACTCATGCCCAGTACCCGGCTACCTCCTTGCCACCGCGCTCGATCGCCGCCCACGCCATGTCGAAGAGCTCTATCCGGGTGAAGTTTGCGAGTCGCGGGTCGATCTCTAGGGCCGCCCAACCGGCAGCGTTCTCGGGCGCCGCGACGCATTGATAAATCTCGTCAAGGCACCGCCGCAGATCGCCAGCGGTCTTTGGTGCCCCGCTCCCCGGGATCCCTCCGGGCCTCCAGTTGGACACCATGAAGCGACTCCAGATGGTCGCGTTATCGATAACGGGAACGGCTGCGCGCCGCTTCGGGTGGATCATCTTCGTCGCGCGGGAGGCGCCGATGTGCGAGGCCTTGTCGTTCCACCTCGCCATCAACGTCATGACGCAGTCGACGATCGCTTTCCGGTCGGCCTCGGAGGTCATCGGGAGGGGCTTGCAGGGGATCGTCCCGATGTCGACGGGTTCGCTGATAAGCCGCGCGGCCGTCTTGTAGGTCGGTTGGCCGGCCAACAGTACGGCCCAGCCGACGTCGGCGAACCCGACCTCGTCAGGCGAGCCCGTGTGCACGTCGCCTCGCGTGTAGTAGAGCTTGCCACCCTCTGGACCCTTCGGGCCCAAGTACCAAGTGACGAGCCCGACCGGGTCGGTGGCCGTAAGGCC
>JAJYWG010000229.1 GCA_021791615.1 Actinomycetes bacterium | reverse complement strand
TTTGCCGCCGTTCGGCGGAGCGGTGTTGCTGGGAGCGGGCCGTAGTGGTCAGCGACGTACAGCAGTGTCTTGAGCGCGAGGAGCACGCCAAAGAACACGAGCGCGCTTCCCACCGAGACGAGGAGGACGTGAACCATGCGTCAACGGTAGGGCGGCTATGACGGTCGACAGGTGGAGGCTTTGGGAGTGGTGCACATGGGCCCGCGAGCGCCTCCAGCACGTGCGGCTTCGCCGTCCGGGCGTGGATGGCGTCGCGCTGGACGGCTGTGGTGCAGATCCCAGTCAGGATCACGCTGGATCCACCGCGATCCTGACGGAGGTCGCTCCTGCGGGCGCTGCCCCATAACACGCGGCAGCCATCCCCACTGATGGTGCCCTCTATCGCCGGGACCGGGTCACGCGTCGGTGGTGCGCCTACGAGCTGGGGCCGTCATCGAATCCGCCCTGTCGCCGTGGAGAGGGTCCGAAACCCTAGAACGGTGGTTCAACGTCGGGGGCCAGCCAGCCTCGACCCGGAAGACGAGTTGTGTTCAGCGGCTCCGCCTCGGTGATTCCGAGTTTCGCCAGTTCCTCCTTCAGTGCTTCGAATGTGCCCGTGAAGACCTGCTCGATGAGACAGCCGTGCTCTGATCCGGGTTTGCAGCTAGTGCCGGCGTTGAGATGCCGGACGTGATTGAACGCATCCAGCGGGTGATCGGCACGGACGAGCCACCATGTGCCCTCGCGGCGTGCCCCTGGCAAGGCCAGCGCAACTCCTGGGCGGCGAGGTAGGGAGACACGTCCCGCATGCGTCCGCATTACAAAGAGCCGGTCCAGAAATTCGACGTAGTCCGGCTGAGGGTCGCTCGCCGTCAGCCACGAACGGACTCCTTGTGCGTCGGCCGGACCAAAGAGAAGCTCCGTGGGGTAGGCCGTTGACTCCCAGCTAGCGTCGTACTCGTAGAACCGATCGTCGAAGCGAACGCCGCGAATGACGATGTACGAATCCGACGGCCCCACCGGCGAGTGGGTCGGTGTCTCGAGCATGAACGTCGTTCCGGGGATCTCGACCACGGAGTCGGTTCCTGACCAGCCGATCACGAGGACTTCTCGCCCGACTGGAGCTGGGTACAGCCGGCCACCTGGCACCGTTCGTCCCCACAGGTGATTTATGAGGTCGGCGACGTCATTCAGATCACGAGCTGCCGATCCCGGTGTCTGTAGGTGGTATCCGGGATGTGCCGCGTAGACGCGGAGCTTTGGGAAGATTGTTTCGAGGAGCCGGTTTCGCTGACCATGGAGAAGCTGCTCGGCGCGTGCCCAGTCGAACAGGCCCCTCATCGACGGGCTCACGCGTAACGGTTGTCCAGTTGATCGAAGTTCGACGCACCACGGATCTGAGTTCGATCCCTTGCGCCACCACTTAGTCAATGTGTCGTAAATAGCCTGGAAGTTCGGGACGGGGAGGGTTCGTCGTGCTCCCGAGCTCGATCGCACCAGTGGAATGTTGCCGTCGTAGAACGACACGAAACGTTCACCAAGGGCATGGTCGAGTACGAGCCACGACGTATCCGCCGCGACGGTGAACAATTCGTACGAGAAGATGCCGTAGGTGTAGATGGAACGGACCCGGGCGAAGAGCTTTTGAGTTTGTTCAGGGACTTCGTCGACAAGGACAGCGCGAGCGATAGCCAACTGGTGAGAGCGGGCCGCGACGTCCGGATCTGTCCACGGGCCTGGAAACGTTAGGGGCGCCGTCTTGAGCGAGGCCGGATCCGGCGTGGACAGCGCGTCCAAGGTCTTCGTGTCCGGAAACTCGTCTTCTGTCAATTCGGGTACCAACTCTGGGCTCACCGAGTCATCGCCTGTAGTCGTTTCAACGGCTGGGCCGGCCATGAACAATCTAGCGAATCGTGTGTCATGTCGTCACCACTGGCACGAGCAGTTCGGCGTGCCTCTGGACGAAGGGACGACGCGGTCTATGCCGGCGCCTGTGCCGCACATCCCCTATCCGCGCACGGCCCGGCGCTTGTTCCTGACACCGAACGCCGGGTCGGCGCGCGCTGTCTCGCGGCGGCACCGGCGACGATGAAGAAGGTCCTCGTCCGGAGCGCTCGACCAGTCCTTGGGTGGTGGAACAGGAGGTCCCATGGTGTCGGAACGACGAAGCCTCCCCCTCACCAGTACCGGAGCGGACCGGACGGCATCATCATCGAGGTTGAGGTGCCCGCTCTGTGGGCGATATCCCGCCGGACGCGCTCTATGCCCGCCTCGACGTCCCGGCGCGCTCATCGTCTGCACCGGAGGCCGCGGCATAGCCGCTTGTCCGGGAGGTTCGAGCTATCGACGACCGATAATTGCGGCATGACGGCAGAGGCCAATGGCTCGACACGATCGGAACGAGATGGTTCTCAGGCGCGCCCGCTGGTCGTGTACCTCGATATGAATCACTGGTACGCCCTCGGAAAGGCGATGGCGCGTCGATCAGCCAGCGCAGTCGACGCCGATCTGCTCGCCAAGCTCCGGGCGCTGCGGGCGGCAGGCGCGGTTGTGCTGCCATTGTTTGCCATCCACTACATGGAGTTGCGGGAGAACCCCCGCGACCGACTGACCACGGAGGCGGCCGACGCCATGGAGGAACTGTCGGACTTCTGGGCGCTCGCTCCCACCTCCATCGTCCTCGCGGAGGAGATCGATGAGCAGCTTCAGGCCCGCTTCGGCCGCCCCTGGACCATCCGGAGATCGCCCAGGATCGGGCGAGGATTCGGCTTCGCGCACGGGGAACCCGGCCACCTCGCACTGGACGGGCCCCCTGAAGCCCAGGCGCGGCTACGTCACCAGCTTGGCGATGAAGGGGTGAGCGACCTGATCGCCCAGGCTAACGCCATGTTCGAGCGGGCCGCGCTCGCCGAGTCTCGTCAGGTTCCTTGCTTCAACGTCTACGGTGACCGCGACGCCGCGGAAGAGGCCCTTGCCGGAATCTGCATCTTCGTCGACAACCTCAAGACCAACCCGTCCCTCAGAGCGGGACTGCGAGATGCAGTCATCGCGCGTGAGCTGGCCGGCGAGATTCGGCAGTCGTTCAGCGACGCCATCCAATACGCCGCCGGCGACGACGACAAGTACGAGTTCGCTAGGAAGGTCACGGTGAGCAAAGACGTTCTCACCGACATCGCCATGTCCATGCCCAGTCGCAAGGTCGCGGTCGCGGTTCGGATGGTCTACTACAAGAACGCGACACACACCTGGAAGGTCAGCGACCTCCGCGACATCGAAGCACTGGCGCTCGCCGTTCCATCCTGCGACGTCGTCGTTACGGACAAGGAGGTCTGCGGCGCCCTCCGCCAGGCGAGGTTCAATGAACCCGAGTATGCAACGGTGCTCAGCAATCGCCGGGACCTTCTCGATCGACTCAGCGGCGACGAACGATGAGCCAGATCGACCACAGTGCCCCCTCGACGACCGAGGCCCCTTGACACGAGGCGCTCCTCCGGGAATGACCGCAGAACGAGGCGAGCTCACCTCGTTCGAACTCGAGCGAGCCTGACCGCACGAGCCCGATCGCACGGCGTCAGCCCAGGAGGTCCTGGGGGTGAGCCTCGCCGTCGTACCGGGCTAGGACGCTAGTCGCCGCTCCGTGGATGCCCGCAAGGGCCTGGGTACGCCCCCTCGTCACGAAAACCTGAGGGCGGAAGCACAGCACGACGCTGTCACCGACCTCCACGCCTGCCTTCCGGGCGTCGGGGAGCACGCAGTAGTAGTGGATGGCACCGTCGGGCGCCACGCGCACGCCGAGTGCGCGCTCCAATGCCGTGCCGTCCCGCCCGACGAGCGCCCGCAGCGGGTAGCCGCCAAGAACCTTGTCGACGTAGTACCCGGCGGCGAACGCATAGGCGTCGTCGCCCACGAAGTGGCCGACCTCGCTCAGGTACACGACGGCCGGCACTTCGCCCGCGTCGGGGTCAAACACGGTGGCGGGGGTCGTGCCGTGCAGCGCATTGCCGGGCTCCACATGGGTGGCCCCCAACCGTGCGAGCAGCTCGAGCGTGCTCGTCGAATTCGTCCCTGGCGCGTTGACCTGCTCGATGGCATGGCCAGCCTTGCGGAGCCGTTCGGCCGCCTCGACCAACGTGCCCAGGTTGTGCGTCGGCTCCACCTTCTTGGTGTCTGGGTTGCCGAGCAGGCACGGAAACGTGGTCACGCCGACGACCCGCACGCCGTCCACGGCCTCCACCGCCTCGGCCGCCGACTCGACGTCGGAGAGGAGGAACCCCCCGGCGTGACCGAAGTAGAAGGTGTCCCCCGGGTCGCTCACCCGGAGCAGGACGTCCTGGGTTCGCTCGCGCGCCCGGGCGGCTGCTCCGATCCGCCGGGCACAGTCGACGTCGAACACGGTCACGACTTCGGGTGTCGCCGCGACGACGGCGTCCTCGCTGCTGCGGGCCGGCTGCACGAGGTGCCCGACATGGCCGACCGGGATGCCGTGACGGCCGTGAGCCGCCATGCACTGGAGGTCCACGGCCACCGCCTTCGCCATGCCTGCTTTGATCGCGGCTCGGCTCACGTCGGGGTTCCTCCCGTACTGCTTCGCCATGAAGTACTCGGACAGACCCAGGGAGGATGCCGCCTCGTGGAACCGGGCAGCGTTCCGGCCGATCGTGTCCAGGTCGAAGAGGTACGTGTTGGGAGCGATCACCTGGTCTTGGTGGTACCGGACGGCGGCGAGGGCCAGCTCGGGGTTGCGTTGCCTCAGTGCTTCCAAGAACATGGGTCTCCCTCCGACGGCGCTCGTTGGATGCCATGCGTAGCCCCCGGTGCGCCGCACCGGGGCCGCTCCGGCGTCCGGCGGATCGCAGAAGAGGTCACGTCGTCGCCGTCACCTTGTGCAGGCCCAGCGGGTGGTCAGGGTCGACGCCGCGCGCCAACGCGCACTGGAGGGCGAGTCGCTGGCCGGCGACGGCATGGAGCACGGCGGCCAACGTCTCTTCGACGGGCGGGACCGACACGCGGGCCGTGAGCTCGGGCCCCCGGTCGTCGCTCGCGATCACGACCGTCGTCACGCCTCGGGCCGTCACCGCCGCGACGACCTGGTAGCCGTCGTCTCGGGTGGCACCTCCTCCGATGTGGCACACCGCTTGGGTCCCCTCCCCAGTGGCGGCGATAGGCCCGTGCAGGAAGTCCCCCAGCGCGTAGCCGTCGGCGACAACTCGGGCCATCTCGCGCATCTTGAGCGCCGATTCCAGCGCGGCGCCGTAGAGGAAGCCCCGGCCGAGGTGGACGCTCGGCTCGCCTCGGGCAAGCAGCTCGGTCGCGCGGTCAAGGCCATCGAGGCGGTCGAGCGCCGAAGCGACCGCGCCAGGCAGATCGTCGAGCGCCCCCCGGGACCACGGCGGGTCTCCCAACGTCTCGGCCACCAGCGCCAGCGCCACGAGCGTGGCCGTGTAGGTCTTGGTGGCGGGTATCGCGCGCTCGGGACCGGCGCCCAGGGAGAACACGGCGTCGGCACCGGCGGCCAACTCCGAGTGGAGGTCGTTCGTCACCGCCAGGGTGAAGCTTCCGGACTCTCCGGCGAGCCGCATCACCTCGACGACTTCTGGCGTCACGCCGGATTGGCTGATCGCGACGACGAGCCAGTCCGGC
>JAJYWG010000244.1 GCA_021791615.1 Actinomycetes bacterium | reverse complement strand
GGACCTCCTACGAGCTTCGGGTGGGCGACCTGCGGGAGGTCTGGGACGACGTCGACGACGGGAGCCTCGACTGCGCGGTCGTGGATCCGCCGTACTCAGAAGAGTTCATCGACCTCTTCGAGGACTTGGGGCGCCTGCTCGCCCGGGTGCTGCGCCCCGGGCGCCTGGCAGCCGTCTACTGCGGGCATATGCACCTCGACGAAGAGCTCAGGCTCCTCGAAGCAGGCGGGCTCACCTACGTCTGGCATGGGGTGAACGTGCTCCCCGGGCGGCACACCAAGGTCCGTGCCCGCATGGTGAACGGCCGGCACCGATCGGTCGTGCTCATGTCGGCGGGACCGTATGAGGCGCGCAAGTGGCTCCACGACACGTTCATGGCCGAAGGGCGCGGCGGGCCGGAGACTCGGCCGCTCCATCCCTGGCAGCAGGCATTGGAGCCCGTCTCTCACTGGGTGCACATGGTCTCAGAGCCCGGCGAGGTGGTCTTCGACCCGTGCTGTGGGTCGGGGACGACGGCCGTTGCCGCGATCGGAGCCGGGCGGCGGTTCTTGGGCGGCGACATCGAGCCCGCACACGTTGCGACCACGAGGACGCGCGTTGAGCGCACCGAGGCCGGAGACGCGGGGTGACGCCTGCCCGTCGTCCCTACGACGGGATCCTTGCCGTCCTCGACGGCCCGACGCTCCACGCGCTCGCGTGCCTCGCCGACGAGCTGCGGCGTCCGAGGTTCGTCGACCCGAAGCAGGCCGCAGAGGAGCTGGCGGCCATGGGGCCCGACACACGGCCGGGGCTCGGTTGGTGGCGCCGGCACCTCGGCATCACGAGCGCGAACCCGTCTCTGCCTGCCCAGGACCTGCGCCAAGACGTCGACGAACGAACGGCCATGACCACGACGACCCATGCGCCGGCCGGCACCACGTACACGACGCTCGTCGGCACCCTGACCTGCGATCCCGAGCTGCGCTTCAGTCCGAAGGGGACCGCGTGGACGACCTTCAGGCTCGCCGTGAACCGCAGGCGCCGGCTCGACGACGGGACCTACGAGGAGCTGGCGGCAGAGCGCTACGAGCTCACCTGCTTCGGCGGCCTCGCAGAGCACGTCGCCGCGTGCTTGGCAACCGGAGACCGCGTCGTGGCCGTCGGCAGAGTCGAGACCGAGCGCTGGACCGGCCGCGAGGACACCGAGCGCCCGACGGGAAAGCTCGTCGCAGACGACGTCGGGGTGTCGTTGCGGTTCGCCGCCAACACCTCGGGCAGGATCGAGCGCCGCGATCAAGGCGGTTGCCGCACTCCACAACTTGACGTCTCTGGTTCGAGGGAAGCCGGGTGATGTCGTCACTCTGGCCATATGGCCTCGACGACGGCTCGCACCGCGGCCTCCACGTCGACGCCGATGGCCCTCAGGACTGTCACCAACGAGGAGCCATGGCACAAGGGGTGGTCAATGCCTATCGTCACGGCCAGCTGCGAGCTCACCTTCGGATCCGCGCCGTTCGGCGCGGCGGCCATGAAGCGCACGAGTTCCTGGCCGTCTTCGAGCGGGCCGGTGTCAATGATCTCCATGTCGAGGAGAATGCTTGTTGTGTCCGTGAACAGGGAATGCTCACGGGGGAACGGGAACACGCAGGCTGGGTGGACCAGCCGGTGGCGTCCGATGCGGGCGAGCTCGTGCAAGAGCCACAGACCTTCGCGCTCTCCGTCGTACGGCTGTACCGACTCGAACAGGGCCCGGTGCTCGTCGGGGAACTGCTTGATCCGGTTCTTCTTGGAGAACAGGCGAGGATCCCGAAAGATCGGGAACTCGACGGTGTCTGGTTTGAGCCCTGGAGACGTTGGCGCGTCGAGCAAGGCGACCTGGTACGTCACGTAGTTCAGCGCGGCTCGGAGGCTGTCGAGGTACGAGCTGAAGAGCCGAGAGAGTCGATCGAAGACTTCAGCCTCGGTGGCTGGATCGACCACTCGGCAGAACACCACTGCCCCTTTCCCGCCGTCCATCTGTACGCGTGCTCGGTACGGGTTCGTTTCCATGAAGGATCCGATCTCGTCTGCAAGGGCCTGTCCGTCAGCTTGCGCCCAGCTGAGCCGGGTGTAGCAGTCAGCAAGGGGGTGGGCTGCCATCTCCCCCTCCGAGACGGATCCCTCTGATCTGACTTCAGACGCCGAGCGGGGGCAGCGCGTCGATGACTGCTGCCGACTCCACCGAGACCCGGACGATCCGAGCCACCAGGTCGACGATGTAGTGGGGATCCTCCGACCAGGTGTTGGGGTCGTTCACGATCCCCGAGTCCTTGTCCGTCTTCACCCGGTAGCGGTCGAGGATCCACTCGATGGCCGTCCGGCCGTTCACCTGGTAGCAGTAAGCGTCTTCTGGGATACCCGACAGGGTCACGTAGGGGTTGACCACGATCGCGCTGCGGTCGGTCTTCGAGGCAAAGCGCATCTTCTCGACGCGCAGGATCTTGGGGTCCGCTCCCTCCTCGGGCAGGCCGTCGAGCGGCCAGGGTTCGACCGTCTCGTAGCCGAGGTGGAGGGCCGCGAGCTGCTCACCGGCGCGGGAGAACCCCCAGAAGTCCTCTGCCATCGGGATCCTCGGGATCATCTTGCCGAGCTCGGCTGCAAAGCGGACCGTGTACTCGGGCGAGTGGAGGATGCCGTATACGTAGTTGAAGACGTCGGCGGCCGTGACGGCGTCGCCGTAGCGCTCTCGGTAGCGATCCAGGGTGCGCGGTGAGATCGCGTCGTGGCGCTGGTTCCCGGTGCCGGCGGCCGCGAAGAGCGAGTCCTCGTCGCCAGTCTTGGTGTAGTGGTAGCGGGGGAAGCACTGCACTGAATTGCCGGCGCCCGCCAGAGTGAGGCAGGGTATGACGTCCGTCATCACCACGGAGTACCCAGCGCCCGCACCGACACCCGACACGCAGATCACCCGGTTCTGGTGAGCCGGCGTCGGGAAGAGCTGCGGCATGAGGTAGACACAGTTGTTCCACTGGCGATCGAAGTAGAGCCATTGCTTGCAGAACGGCCGGTACATCGAAGCCACTGCGTGCTCGACATGAAGTTGGGACACCTTGTCAGACCGCAGGTCGCGTTTGAGTTCGCGCGTCCAGCTCACCCTGGTGGGATCGGGGTCGATGAAGGCGCCCACCCCCTCGTCGGTGGCCGAGACCTGTCCTTCCCGCACTGCAGAGTGAAAGCGTTCGCGTTCTTCGTTGAACGCGTCGATAGTGCTCGCCATGTTCGAAAGCATCGCCGCACGGGAGAAGTTGTAGGTCCAGGCATCCCGGTTCGTCTTGACCCCGTTGGAGTAGGTGACGAACAACGCCTCGCCAGCGGCTCCCTTCTTGTCGCCAACGGGAGTGAACGATTCGAACACATCGCTCCGCTGGTTGATCCAGTCACCGGCGTTGTTAGGCATGATCTGCTGCCAGGTAACGCCGGTCACGTCCGAGAAGCTGGCGACCTTGGCGAGCTTTTCCTCCCGGGAGAGGTAGTCGCCGATGTCGTGGTAGCGGATGACGGCTGGGCCGGTGTGGCCAGGGTTCTTCACGAGCAGGGTGATGGCGACGGGGGTCCGGCTGCCCGAGCCGAAGATCTTGCCACCCTCCCGGCGAGACACCTCTCCTGCGGTGCGCTGGTTTCCCCGAAGGTTGAAGCACCAGATGGCGCTGCACTCGTCTGCGAGGGTCTTTCGGAACCCGTCGGCAGAGCCGGAATCGATGAAGGCGCCGTTGGTCACGAAGCAGACCACCCCGCGGTCGCCGATCCGGTCGGTTGCCCAGCGAAAGGCGCGGATGTAGGAGTCGTAAAGACTGTTCTTGAGCGTCGCGGTGGAGCGGGCCGCGTACGTCGTCCGGATCCACTCGTCGAGCTTTTGGTAGCGCAGGTTCTTGTTGTTGTCGTTCTCCGAGCCCTGACCGACCGAGTAGGGCGGGTTGCTGACGACGACGGTGATGGGGAGCGTCTGCTGGTGACGTGCCCGCTCGGAGTTGGGGCGCAGGAACTCGGGGAGCAGCTCGCCGGTCCCCTCGCCGAGCTGGAAGGTGTCGGTGAGCACGATCCCGGGGAACGGCTCGTAGGGGCCGTCTCCTCGGAGGGCGTGGTAGGTCTGCTCGATGTTGACCGCGGCGACGTAGTAGGCGAGAAGCACGATCTCGTTTGCGTGGAGGAGCTGTCGGTAGCTGCGCTCCAGGTCGCCGGGTTCGAGCATGGCGAGTAGGCGGGCGAAGAAGGTCCCGGTCCCACAGAAGGGCTCCAGCACGTGGACGTCACCTGCGCCGAGGTGGCTTCCGAACTCCGAGCGCAAGACCGTGTCGACGCTTTTGAGCATGAAGTCGACGATCTCGATGGGGGTGTAGACGATGCCGAGCCGGTCTGCCACCTTGGGGAAGGCCCGGCGGAAGAAAGTCTCGTAGAGGTCCTTCACCACCTTCTGGCGCGCTGCCAGGTTGTCGAGGCCTTCCACCCGAGTGCGCACCGAGCGGTAGAAAGAGGAGAGCTGCTCGCGCTCTTGTTCGATCGCCTCTTCTTCGTGGAGCGCTGCAAGGACGTCGGCCATCGACTGCGAGACCGGGTTCGTCCGGGTGAAGGTGGCATCGCCGAACAGCGCCTCGAACACCGGGGCGGTCACCAGGTGCTCTGCCAGCATCTCGACGGCCTCGTCTTCGCTGACGGCCGGGTTGATCACCTGGCGCAGGCCAGTGAGGTAGCGGTCGAACGCGTTGGCGACACTGCCACCGGCTGCGATCGCGGTCGTGATCCGGGTGATATGGGCCTGGGCGATGCGGGCCACGTCTTCTGCCCAGGACTCCCAGTAGACGCGGCTTCCCACGTGGCGGACGATCTTGGCGTAGACCTTGTCTTCGAGTCCCTGCCATGCGAGGGCGAGCTGTTCGGCCCGGCCCATCCGATCGGCGGCGGCCTCGACCCCGGTTCCGACCCCGACCACTCGGATGCGTGTCGAGCGCTTGGACTGCAGGTCAAGGCGGTTCACCTCGGCGTCGAAGCGGTCGTCGTGGGCACGGAGAGCCTGGAGGACCTGCCAGACGACCCTGTACGACTTGTGGTCGTCGAGCACCTCTTCGGGGGTCTTGTCCGAGGGGACGGGGACCGGGATCACGACGTAGCCGTAGCGCTTGCCCTCTGCCTCTCGCATGACCCGCCCCACCGCCTGGACGACGTCGATCTGGGAAGCCCTCGGGTTGGTGAAGATGACGGCGTCGAGGGCCGGGACGTCGACGCCTTCGGTGAGACAGCGGGCGTTGGAGAGCAGCCGGCAGGTGCCCTCGGGGGGGGTCCTCTCGCAGCCAGGCGAGCAGCTGATCCCGGACCAAGGCCCCCATGGTCCCGTCCACGTGGCGGGCCTCGCAGGCGACCCCGTCTTCGCCTTGCTCTGACATCGCGGCGACGACCGCCGGCAGGCCGCCGGCCACCCGACGGGAGTAGGCGATCGTGCTGGAGAAGGCGACGGCCCGGCGCATGGGAGCGGGGTCCACCCCGAAGTCCTCTGGGTCCGAGCTCTGCTTGGAGAGCGCCCGCCAGATCCCAGCGAGTCGAGCTGCGTCGGCGAGGATGAGCTCCAGACCTTGGTCGGCGAGCGGGCCGTGGGCGACCTCGCTCACCCAGGCCTCGTCGATCATCAAGACGACGACCTTGTAGTCGCTGAGCAACCCGT
>JAJYWG010000225.1 GCA_021791615.1 Actinomycetes bacterium | reverse complement strand
CAGCCCGTGGCGGTCCGAGGTCCCTGCTGCCCATCTACAAGCTTGTACCAGACGGCGCCGAGAAACGCCAGTACCGTCGCCATGGTCCTGGTCAGGTCACTACGTCAACGACTATGAATTCGCCCTGGGCCGCCACCACGCCGTTGATGTCTTCGTCGACCACGCCGGCCGTCCCCGAGCGGGAGTGGAGGACGGTGCGTTCTGCGTAGGCGAGGACGTAGTCGACAGCCCGACGGTGGCACTCGTAGATGACGGCCTTCGTGCCCTCGTCGGCCAGCGCCCAGGCGACCGACACCGACTTCGGCGGCGAGAACGTGAGATCGAACCCGGCCACCGGAGCCGCCGTCGGGGATGCTGCCGGGCTGCGGCCAACCGGTTCACCACTGACCGGGTCGGCACAGGCGGCGAGCATGTTGAAGAGGTGCTCCTCGGTGACGGCCGTGCCTTCTTCGATGCCGCGCCCGCCGTCCACGTCGGCCAGCCCGGCACCGAGGAAACTGCCCGGCGGGGTGCCCGACGCCGCGTAGTAGCGGGCCAGGTTGTTGGTCCGCTCGGGCGCACCGTCTCCCACAGCGACCGACTCCATCAAGTAGCGGAACCCGCCGCCCAGGCTGATCCGGCGGATCGAGATCACCGCAGCACCTCCCTCCCCAGGGGCGGTCCGGATGGCCGCGCCTTTCTGGGAGGCGGTGGGCGGTCCAGGCTATGTGTGGGCGTTCCCCCGCTGTCACCGGCCACAGGCGTCAGCCCAGGCCAGCGGCCGCCGGGCCCCGGGCGGCGGCCCCTCCAACCTCGAGTGCCAGACGTGTGAGGTCGCGGTGGGGCCTGAGGGCAGGTTGGGCGGAGTAGCCAGGTGCGGGGTGTGTCGGGGCAGGAGGCGATGGGGAGAAGTGCAGGTCCGAAGATGGACGGGTCGGAGAAGCGGGGGAGGTGCGGGGCGATATGCAGATGCAGGCCTGGCCGGGCGTGTCGTGGTCTGCCGATGACGGGCGTCAGACGGCGAGGATCCCGTGCCGACGCCAGTGCTCCGCACGGACGGGCCGATGATGCACCCGACCCGAGCCGATCAGCTGATCAGTGCCGGTAGACGTCCCGGCGGTGTCCGACGCGGACGACCTGGACGACGAGTCGGCTATCGAAGACCTCGTAGACGATCCGGTAGTCCCCGACTCGCACCCGGTAGGTGTTCGGCTCACCAGCCATCGCCACACACCCAGGCGGACGTGGCTGCTCCGCCAGGAGATCGATCGCCGCTCGAACCCGCTGCTGGTCCTGGCGTGAGAGACCGTTCAACACCTTTGCAGCCCGGCGAGCGATGCTGACCTGGTAGGTGCTCACGTGAGACCAAGCTCGGCCTTCACCTGCTCCCAGGGGATGAAATCGTCCTCCTCGCGGGCCGCCTGCAGCTCAGCCCGGTCCACGATGTCCTCCGCCCGCTCCACCAGGTCGTCGTAGTCCTCGGCGTCGACGATCACCGCCACCCGGCGCCCCCGGCGTGTGACATAGACCGGCTCGCCGGTACGGGCCTGCTCGATGGCGGCCGCGAGATGGTCACGTGCTTCGCTGACCGCAATGTCGCTCATGTACGAATCGTACAAGATCGTCTACGTGCTGCGAGCTCGGGGCGGGTCACCGCTGCCGCAGCGTCCGGACCAGGCCCATTGTCAGCCTCACCGTCTCCCACGCTGGATCTCCCACCGCCGATCATGTGGAAGCGGAGACGACCGAGCGCATCGATGGGCTCCTCGACGAGCTGGCCGTGGTCCTCGCCGAATGGCGATCTGCCACCCGGGACCACGACCAGGCGATCACGCACCAGGCCCGTGCACTCGCCACCGCCGAGCATCGGCTGTGTGCGGTTCTCGGCACCCTCGGTCTCCAGCGATGGAGAAACCTGGTGTCGGCCCGGGCGCAGGTCTACACGGCCCTGGACGGGCTGGACATGATCCGAGCCCGGCGCATCCGGTCAGAGGTCGAGGCCGCCGTCGCCGATCTTGCTGCTGTGCGGGCGGATGAAGCCGAACGGGTCGCTGTCGCCTGGCGCCGCATGGGGGAGGTCGCCACCCGGCTGGTTCCCTACGGACCTCTGGTCACCGACGCCACCGGGTACTCGATGGCCGAGCTGCGGCGCCTCGCCGCTGCTGTCCAGAAGCACTGAGGAACGCTCGTTCTGGAAGTGCCTCACCCGCGGTTGGTTGGATCGCAGTTGGTTGGATCGCGCCATGCCATCCACAAGGGCCGCCGCCGGAGCAGGCCCGAAGGGCGTGTCCACGGCCACGTTGGATCGGTCAGACTGACGGTCCGCCCGATGCGATGGAGCGCAGCTCACAATTCAGTCCGACGACGTTGAGCCAACGCTCGTCGCCGGTGAGCACAACATCGGCGTGCAGGTCCGCCGTGGCGAGGATCAACGCGTCAGGCATCTTCAACGCCTTGTGGGCAGCTCGAAGCTCGGCGGCCCGTTCGGCAACTGGCTCGTCGAGTGGGATCCGCGTGCTGGTCGTCTGGGTAAAGAACCGGCGCACCGTCCGCTCGTCGTGGTGGCCGAGCTTCGCACCGGTGAGCAGCTCGGCGACCGTCACCACCGAGACCGCGAACACGTGCTCGGATGCCGCCGCTCTCACGGCGGTGTCTGCGGCCTGGTGCAAGAGATCATCAGCGTCCAGGAAGCCGATGACCGTGTTGGAGTCCAGGAGGGCTACACCCATTCGTCGCGGACCTGCTCGACCGCGTTGCGCAGCGCGCCGTTGGTGCGCAACGCGCCGCTGAACTCGTCGAGCAGCGCCGTGGTCCGCGTCAGCACGACCCGTCCGGGCCCGATCGCCTCGGCCCTGACCGCGTCGCCGGGCTTGAAGCCGGCATCCGTGAAGGCGTTCATCGGGATCGTGACCTGATGCTTGGCCGAGATCCGCGTCTGGCCGGCACCACGTCTGTACGGGGAACCCTCAACTGCATGGTTCTTTACTTGATCAGTCATGAGTAAAGATCGTACCACCAGGCCCCGTGCGGCGGTTCGCCGAGCAGTCGTCGGCGTCGGCCTCGGTTGCCTGGATCGCGCCCTGCCATCCACGAGGGCCGCCACCGGGTCGGCCGGAAGGGTGTCGCCATGGCCGCGTCGGAATCGGTGAGGAACTACAAGCAACTGCTGGGTCAGCTCGCAACCGCCTGCGAGAAGGCCCGCGGCCGCCTGACCATCGTCGAAGCCAAGCGGGTGGAGGTCATCGCCACCCAGGATCAGTTGGTAGCTGCGGCTTCGTCCGGCGTCGACCGTGCCGTCGTCGCCATGGCCAAGGGCGTGGGACCGGAGCTGACCGCCGGGGTCATCGGTCTCGACGTGGCCGAGGTCAAGCGACTCGTGAAGTCCGCCCCAAAATGAGCACCCTCACCCCCACCGCCGAACAGCAGGCCGTCGTCGATGCCTTCACCGCTGGCGGCACCGTGGTGGTCCACGCCGGCGCAGGGACGGGCAAGACGTCCACCCTGCGGCTCCTTGCTGCCGCCCGCCCGACCGCCACGGGTCTCTACCTCGCGTACAACAAGGCGATCCAGACCGAGGCGGAGCGGTCGTTCCCACGAAACGTCGACTGCCGTACGGCCCACAGCCTCGCCTACCGCTCCTTCGGCGCGCCCATGAGCGCTCGCTTGAACGGACCTCGGGTCACCGCCAAGAAGGCGGCCGGTGTGCTGCGGGCCCCTTGGGTCCCGCTCGATTCCGGCCCCGACCTCGATCCGGGCACGGTGGCATCGATGGCCCTCCGGACGGTCGACCGGTTCTGCCATTCGGCCGACGCCGAGATCACACGAAGGCACTTCGTTCCACCGGAGGCTTCCGACCACGTCGACCTGTCCGGGCTGGCCGCCACCGTGGTGGCGGTGGCGAAGCGGGCATGGGCCGACCTGTCGGGTCCGAACGGGCACCTGAAGCCGTCCCACGACGTGTACCTGAAGCTGTGGCAGCTCTCGGGCCCTACGCTCGACTACGACTTCATCCTCTTCGACGAAGCCCAGGATGCGAACCCCGCCATCGCCGACGTGGTGACCCGTCAGGCCTCCCAGCTGATCGCGGTCGGCGACTCGGCCCAGGCGATCTACGGATGGCGTGGCGCCGCCGACTTCCTCGACCGGGTGGAGGACGCTCATCACGTCGCCCTGACCCAGTCGTGGCGGTTCGGTCCCGCGGTGGCCGAAGAAGCGAACGTGTGGCTCGGGGTGATCGGCTCCGGGATGCGCCTCGTCGGCTCTTCCCACCGGCAGTCTTCACTCGGCCCGACGGAGACCCCTGATGCGATCCTGTGCCGGTCGAACGGTGGGTGCCTCACCGAGGTGATGGCCGCACAGAGCGACGACCGACCGGTGGCACTTGTCGGTGGAGGCGACGACATGGTTCGCCTGGCCGAAGCCGCCCAGCGGATGAGAGTGGGCCGACCAGCCCGGCATCCCGAGTTGGTGGCGTTCAGGGACTGGGCCGACGTGCAGGACTACGCCGAGCACGATCCGGGCGGATCCGACCTGGCCGTCGCCGTCCGGCTCATCGACAAGCACGGGCCCGAGGCGATCATCGAAGCCATCCACGCGTGCGTCCCCGAGGCCGAGGCGGACCTCACCATCTCCACCGCCCACAAGGCGAAGGGCGGGGAGTGGGGCCAGGTCCTCGTCGGCGACGACTTCCGGCCACCGAAGGACGACCCGGCGACCGGCCGCCCTGGACCGATCTCCCGGGAGGAGGCGATGCTCGCCTACGTCACCGTCACCCGCGCCATGGGGCGACTGGACACCGGTGGCCTGGCGTGGGTTCACGACCACCCCTGTGTCGTCGACACGGTACCCGCCACTGCCGTCGACCCTCCGGCACCCGAGCGGACGGTTGCACTTCCTCGTGCCCGTCGATCCGAACGGTTCCGGGACAGCGGCCCTCTGAATGTTGGGACGCTCCCGGAACCTGGGGCCGACCAGGTGGCCATCGGGCCGTGAAGGTTCGGGACGTGTTGCAAGATCTCGAAGCCCACGGCTGGGTGCAGCATCGTCAGCGGGGAAGGCATCGCATCTATCGCCGTCCCGACCAACCTCCTCGACGGGTGGAGGTGAGACAAGCTGGGGTGCCTACGTCCCTGGCTTCCCCGGCTGCGTCGCCGTCGGTGCCACCCGACAGGAAGTCGAGACACTCATCCGCGAGGCCGTCAGCTCCTATGTGGCCGACCTCCACCAGACAGGCCAGCCCCGACCGCGGCCCGGCGACGCGGTCGGACTGATCGACGTTGCGTCACACAAGCGGAGCCTGACGAGCTCCACGGACCGCGGAGAAGTCGAGCCCCCGACGGTCGCCTACGCCGCCACGCAGACGTGACGCAGGTGCTCGGGCCCGTCACTTCCGCAGAAGCTCGACCACTTCCCCGAGCTGCCCCACCAGAGATCCGAGCAGCGCCGCACCCTTTGCCGCCGAAGCGAGCGACGGTCGGCCGATGACGCCGCTGTCCGTGTAGCCCTCCATGCCGACGAGCGTCAGCAGGGACCGGTCATCGGCTTCGCAGTCGCCGCTCTCCCATCCGGGCGGGACCAGCTCGGGAGCGATGGCCAGCAGGATCGACGTCTCCGCCTCCCCGGCGTGCATGTCCTGGTGTGTCGTCGCCCCGCTGGGGTTGGCACGGTCTGACGGACATCCACCAAGAGGCGCGCAGCGCCAGGAAGGATGCCCATCATGGAGACCACGAAGCGGAACAAGCGCCGTGACCGTCGGTCGTACACCCCGGAGTTCAAGTCG
>JAJYWG010000157.1 GCA_021791615.1 Actinomycetes bacterium | reverse complement strand
GGCGACCGCGTAGTCCCAGGTCACAGCGTCGCGTAGTAACACGACCACACCGGGCTCTCGCGACCATTTGCCCTGGTCACGATGACTTTCTGGCCCCATTGCGTGCCTACTATCTCCGGAAGTCCGGGCTGAGGACCTTCCCAAAGGGCTTTGTCCGGGCGATCACGCCTGGGCGATCTTCCAGGGATCTTGAGGTACTTCTTATGGATCCCCAACATGTCGCCAACATTCAGGGCATTGAATGCCTCTCGCGGGTCGCAGGAGCTCGCGACGCCGCAACCGACGAAGGACCGAGAGCGATGCACTGGAAGGCGGCGCAGGGATGACGGAAGATCTCGACCACGACGGCACGACGAGGCTGCAGGCGCCCGGCAACTTGGACGAGCTGGTGACGATCAAGCTCCACTCGTGTCACAGCACCTGGTATTTCCAGCCCGTGAAGATGCGCTTCCGGCGGGAGCCGAAAGGCATCAGCTTCTTCGGGGTCAGCACGGGCTGGCGCTCGTACTACGGATTGCACTTCGACGACACGTTGGACCGGTTCACGGTCTACTTGGACCGAGAGGGCTCGCGGCGGCTGAGCTCACCGTTCCATCCGTTCGGGAGCGACGTGTGCGCGACATGTGCCACACAGGACGCCGGCCAGGACGCGCACCATGACACGCAACGGGAGGCGGAGACGACGCCGTGGAAACCTCGCACTCGCGACGTCATCGCGAGACCGGCACGTCCTTTCGCACGTCTGTCGCCGGTTCCCCCGCGCGTTGCCCGGAGCCGAGCTCTTCACGTGCCCACAGCGGTGCATGGCGTTGTGCCCACGCGACGGTGACCCATCCCCGCACCATCGAGCGGAGCGCGTCGCGACGAAAGAGGGCCATCACGACGTGGCCGGCGACGACCACGACGATGACGAATGCGAGGAGCTCGTGGACGAACGTCGCCCCGGTACGCCAGTCCAGTGGAAACAACCCGAACCACTTCATGACGACTCCGCTCGCGAGGAAGACGGCGATCGAGCCGCCCACGAAGAGCGCATGCAGCTTCTGCCCAGGGTTGAACTTGTCCATCTCGAGGCCGAGAACGTCGCCGGAGCCAGAGCCGGAGCCAGAGCCGGAGCGGGAGCTCGAGTGCCACAGCCATGCGAGCTCGGCTCTGGTCCAGCGGTTGAACCGGCGGACGTCTCGACGCATCCGCGCGCCCCAGGGACCCAGGAGCGACACAACGAGCGGCACCGGCCACGCGATGCCAGCCCACAGGTGGATGGTGGCGACGAGCACGTGACGACCGACAACTCGCTCGACGGAGGGGAAGTAGAGCGCCAGCGCGCTGAGCAGGAGCACGCCGAAGAGCACCGCGTTCGCCCAGTGCGCGGCGCGTTGCACCCTGTCGAAGCGCACGAGCCGGATCGGCCCGGCCGCCGCGTCAGGACGGAGACCGGACGTTTCAGCCACGGCCTGGCGGTGCTGTAGTCGTCGATCCTGTGAGCCAGCCATTGACCGGATAGCCGTTCTGCTCCCAGTAACCGGGTTCGACGGCCGAGACCACGCGAATGGCAGAGAGCCACTTGAGCGACTTGTAGCCGAACATGGGTGCGACGTAGAGGCGCACCGGTCCGCCGTGGTCGGTGGTGATCGGCGCGCCCAGCATGCGGGTGGCGACGATCACGTCGGGCAGCCGAGCCTGCTCCAGCGTCAGGCTCTCGGTGTCCACGCCGTCATAGGAGTGGAAGGACACCGCGAGCGCGCCCTTCTGGACGCCGACCGTCCCGAGGACGTGCGAGAGCTGCACGCCCTCCCAGTGCACGCCGGGCACGCGCCAGCCGGTCACGCACTGGAAGGTCCTTTCGAACCGGACGTGCGGCATGGCCTCGAGGTCGGCGAGGGTGAAAATCGTCGGTCGCTCGACGAGCCCCGAGACGCTAAGGCGGTAGGCGCGCGAGCTGATCACGGGGAACGTGTCGCTCACGCTGTAGATCTGGAAGAGGTCTCCCCCGGGGAGCACGCTGGCAAGGCCCGACCCGAGCGTTCGGCCGACGCCGTTCTGGATCGCCGAGCCGAAGGCGATCCCCGCGGCACCGAGGGCCACCATGCCGAGAAAGACCCTCCTTCCTACGGCAACCGTCTGCTCAGGCTTCTCGAGTGCTGCCGGGCCGGCGGGGAGCACCCGGCCGCCTCTCGTCGCGACCACCGCGGCAGTGTACGACCCGGTCTGTGCACTGGCGCGTCAGCACCTCGTCGAAGAGGTCATCGTCCCTGCCTGCGTCTCTTGGGTCGAACGATCGGTGGCATCCTTGACGAGCTGACGCCGTCAGCCGCGGTGGCCGTCAGCCGCGGTGGCCGTCAGCCGCGGTGGCCGTCAGCCGCGGTGGCCGATCGCTGGGATGGCCGTCAGCCGCGGTGGCCGATCGCTGCGATGGACGATGTCGTTCACAACGCGGGCGCACGGGAGGTGGCAACGGACGTGAGCGAGACGCCACGTCACTATCGCAGACCCGGCTGGTTCACGAAGCACGTGTTCAACCGCGCGGTGGCCAAGGCGACGCGCCTCGGCATCAGCGTCTGGGGCAGCCGGGTGCTGGAGGTGCGGGGTCGGAAGTCCGGTGTGCCTCGGCGGACGCCGGTCAACCTGCTGTGCTTGGGGGCCAGTACGTACCTGGTCGCTCCGCGCGGAGAGGCCGAATGGGTCCGCAACGTCCGGGCAGCCGACGGTGTCCTCGACCTCCTGGTCGGTCGGAGCCGGACGCGCTACACGGCCCGGGAGCTCTCGGACACAGAGAAGGTCCCGGTGCTGCGTGCGTACCTGACGCGTTGGAGGGCAGAGGTCGGCGTGTTCTTCGACGGAGTCGGTCCGAGCTCGACCGACGAGGAGATCGCCGCGATCGCCCCCAGGCATCCGGTGTTCTCGATCGTCGAGCGATGACGGGAGCGCGTGCGCCCAGGAGGCGCTCAGAGCGCGCGCCGGACGTCGGGGGCCGTCATCGGCTGGGTGTCCGTGAAAGACTGATCGCCAGGAGGAGGCCGCGACGATGCAGCATGACGTTGGGTATCTCGACTATTCGGGTCGTGCTGACCGCCTGAGCGGGGGCGCTAGACGGATCCCGATCGACACCCCGTCCGGCCGGTACAGCGTCTGGACCAAGCGCATCGGCAACAACCCCGCCATGAAGGTCCTGCTGCTGCACGGCGGTCCCGGGTCAACGCACGAGTACCTGGAAGCGTTCGACAGCTACTTCCCCGCGGCCGGCGTCGAGTACTACTACTACGACCAGCTGGGGTCCGGCTACAGCGATCAGCCCGGCGACGGCTCCTTGTGGGAACTCGACCGCTTCGTCGACGAAGTCGACCAGGTTCGCCAGGGACTCGATCTCGACCGCGACAACTTCGTCCTCTACGGCCACTCCTGGGGCGGGATCCTCGCCAACGAGTACGCGCTGGCCCATCAAGATCACCTCCGTGCACTCGTGGTCTCCAACATGATGTCGAGCGCCCCGGCCTACACCGCCTACGCCGAGCACGTGCTCGCGCAAGAGATCGACCCCGCGGTGCTCACCGAGGTCCGCGCCCTCGAGGCCGCCCACGACACGGAGAACCCCCGCTACATGGAGCTGCTCCTCCCCGCGCACTACCAGCGCCATGTGCTGCGCATGCCCGTCGAGGAGTGGCCCGATCCTGTGAACCGAGGCTTCGCGCACATCAATCCCGCCATCTACGTGTCGATGCAGGGACCGAGTGAGCTCGGCATGAGCGCCGACGCGAAGCTCGCCAACTGGGACCGCTTCGCCGATCTCGCCCGCATCGACGTGCCCACGCTCGTGATCGCCGCCCGCTACGACACGATGGATCCCGCTCACTTGGAGAAGATGGCGGATGCCCTGCCCAAAGGGAGCTACCTCTACTGCCCCGAGGGCAGCCACATGGCCATGTACGACGACCAGGAGGTGTACTTCGCAGGTCTGGTCGACTTCCTCGGGGGGCTTCCGCCGAGCGCCGGACGCCAGTCCGAGAGGTCGTAACCTTCCACGTCGTTCGACGCGTCCCCGACACGCCTTTTGCACGGCGTATGCGCCCCATCCCGGACGGGTGAGAGTAAGCGAGCAGGCCAGACGGCCCTGCGTGCACAAGATTGCGCTGGACAGGATCCTCTGTCGACCGGGGACACCTCACGATCCACGCTCCGCCCCCGAGCACGAGGTGCCCTGCCTGGCCCGGGCGAGCGAGGTTGACGTCCCCACATGTCTGGTGGGGCCGGCTGGGATCGAACCAGCGACCGAGGGATTATGAGTGCCATCTGGGCCATTTCACCGCTTGCGGCCACTCACCGATACATACTCTGAGCTGCACCGATGTGTTCGTGTCTCCCCAGTGTTCGCGGTGATTCGCGCGGAGTTGTAGTCACGTTGTAGTCATGGCGCGCCCGGTCGCGGGCCTCCCAGCCCCAGTGTCGGCTGTGCCCGCCAGCTCGTTGGGCCACGGGCGACGAGGTTGGCGGTGACGCGCTCCGACGCTGGTTGGCCGGCACACCTCGGGGCCGGTCCGCAACCACGGGTATGAGCGTGGTACGACCACGAAGATCGCCATCAGTCTCCCCGCTCGACGTGCTCGCAAGCGCACGTCGAGCGGTCGACGAAGGCCGTGCGAGCTCGCTCTCCGGGTACATCGCGGCCACGCTGGCCGAACGTCAGGACTACGAGGACCTGGCCGCACTGCTCGCCGGCATGGCTGCAGAGACGGGCGGACCCTTCGAGGGCGACCGCCACTGGGCGCGCCGCGCGCTCGGTCTCGACTGATGCCCGGTGTCACGCTCGATACCGGCGCCCTGATCGCTCTCGAGCGGGCCGATCCGAGGAGGTCAAGTCCCGAGAAGTGGTGTACGAAGCATCGGCTGCGACGATCTCCGCATCAACCTGAGCTAACTACAGTAGCGCAATCAGCTCCTTGACATCTATATCATAATGTGCGTGCTATAGCAAGACCTCCATTTCCTATGTAAGGGCGCGTTCGACCAACTGGCCGTCGATGACCGCCAGTGGACGATGACGGCTGCGGGGACGGTCAGCCAGCTGCCGCCTCGAGCTCGGTTGCGGGCTCGTTCTTCGGAGCCACTCCTTTGGACCGGAGCGACTCTTGGCTCATGTAGCGCTTGGCGATGGCCCACTCGTCGGTCTGCTCGGCAAGCAGCACGCCCACGTCGCCGAGCCCCGCCTCGTTGAGCTTGTCGACCACGATGCCGAGCTGTGCCCAGGTGGCGCCGTGGTCGGGCTGCTCGAAGATCGAGCGCACCAAGGCTGCGACCATCGACCAGGAGGTCTTCGGGACCCGAGCAGCCAGGTTCGCCATGAAGTGGGTCCTGCAACGTTGCCAGGTCGAGCCGGCGAACACCGTCGCGATGGCTTGCCTTGATGCCGCCGTGGGCGTCGGAGACGGCGAGCTCGACCCCGCTCAGGCCCCAGGCGACGAGCGAGCGCAAGAAGGCGGTCCAGGCCTCGGTGTCTTCGGTCGTAGCGACGTCAAAGCCTGCGATCTCCCTGTGGCCCTCTGCGTTCACGACGGGAGTCATTGTCAAGAGTTGTGGACGATAAATCTCACTCAGGCTGCGACGGACCCGGTGTTTTCGTCGGTGTCGGCGGTCTCTTGCCCCGACTGGTCGCTCCTTTCTTGTAGCTTGCCGTCGATGAACGTGGCGCCCGCCCGGACGAGCGGGACGAGCTCGGCACCGGTGATCCGCCGCCAGCGGACCTGGGCGGAGTCGAGCAGCTTGTAGGCCATCGCG
>JAJYWG010000493.1 GCA_021791615.1 Actinomycetes bacterium | reverse complement strand
AGTCAGCCTGCGGACCCTCACGGGATCTGCATGACGAGATCATTGCTGCTCGGGACTACCCAGGTGGTGGACCACCAGGCGCTCCAGTCCGGTCAGGGCACTAGCCAGCGGTTACTCCCGCTTCCCCGGCCACTTCGGCTACAGCTCGGAGAGCTCTGAAGCGGCTTCGTGCCATCGCGTGCGAAGCGAGTGTGAGCGCTGCTACTGGCCACTCGACGACCTCGAGGGCTACGAGGGCCAAGTTGCCCGCGATGAACAAAATATCGGCTTCGTCGCGCCTGAGGACCGAGTCGAGGGCGGTGAGCGGGTTGGGCACGCGCCATGCTGAGATGGGCGGCCGCTCCATCGTTTGCGCTGGCGTTGACGCCGGCGAGCTCTGCGATAATGCTGACATAGGGTCCTCTCCTGCGGGGTGGGGTTGTCAAGTTCTTTCCGGTTGGCCTCGCCCACCAAGCTCTGTGGCACCTCCCGGCCTCGCGAGATCGGTATTGAATGCCGACCGATGTTCACCAATTGTTCACTCGTGCGTTAGCCAAAATTACACCCATGTTCTTGTGGCCGTTATATGTTGTACTTCGGACATGAGCGATGGCAAAGGAGTCGCACAGGCCGATGGGTGAGTTTGCCGAAGTGTTTATCGTCCAAGCGCTGGCGACCGCAGTGCAGTTCGTCATCAATCGTCTACTCGACTGGCTGTTCCCACGACGCGCCGCCGCCGCGGTGGCATAAACCAAGAGATCTTTTTTGCGCCATCGGGCGGGCGGTCCTCAACTCAGGTGGTTCAGCTCGGACTTTGCAGACGTTTACGCGGCGGGCTTTTGACGGCGTACGAGTAGTTCGTGACCGACGGCAACGGCCAGCGCGACCGGCCAGTCGATGAGCTCGGCGGCCACCAAGGCAGCGATCCCGCCGTAGTAGAGGGCGGTCCCTGGGCTCGGCACGGGTAGCCCGAACAGGCTGATAGTGCGGGGCGGCTCACTCTTACTGGTAGGCTCGCTCTCACTGGCAGTAGTTGTCGATCTCGCTGTGGTGGGCATCAACGTCACCTCATTTGTTGGGAACTGTGGGGAGTCTAACTGTCGCTCGCTGCCCTCAGTGCGTCTACAAATCGCGGCACCAGCACGGCCGCCATTGTCGCCGCCGACGAGGAAGTGACGGCAATGGCCCAGCCCATCGGGCCGAGCGGCGTGCAGCCGAAGAACTCGCTGACGCCGGGGGTCTCCACGATGGCCACGAGTACCCCCGCTGACACCAGGCCGGCTCCGAGCACGACGGGGTCGGCCCCACCGATGGCAATGGTTTGGCCTAGTTGCGACCCGACGAGAGCGACCAGCCCGACGGTATCAGCGCGCCGGCGCCGACCGGTCAGGCGTGCCGCCCACCACGCTGCTCCCGCACCGGCCGCGGTGGCGGCGGCACGCTGCGCTATCGCCCCGTACATAGGCCCGGCCAAGGAGCGGTCCGGTCCTTCGGCCAGGAGCTGCGCGGCGGAGCGGCCCCGGGGCGGCCTGATGGCGATGGCGAGAGCGGGGACAACGTCGGTCATAAGGTTGGTGAGCAGCAACTGCCGGGTCGAGAGCGCCGGCCTGCCCATGATGGCACTAGTGGCGACCGTGAAGACGACCTCACCGGCGTTCCCGCCGAGGAGGATGGCGACGGCATCTCGGACCGATCCCCACATTCCTCGGCCTTCGGTGACGATGTCGAGGAGCGTCTCTATGCGGTCATCGGTGATCACGATGTCGGCCGCCCCCCGAGCGGCCGAAGTGCTGCGCTGGCCGAGCGCCAGGCCGACGTCGGCTAGCCTGATGGCGGGCGCATCGTTGGCGCCGTCGCCGGTCATGGCCACGGCTCGTCCGGCGCGTTGGTAGGCCTCGACGATGCGTACCTTGTCGGCGGGTACGACACGGGCGAAGACGGAAACCTCGGCGAGCACCTCATCGAGCTGGTTGTCGGAAAGTTTGCCCAGCTGGGTGCCGGTCAATACTCGCCGGCCGTCCATAAGCCCTAGTTTGCTCGCCACGTTCTCCGCCGTGCTGGCATGGTCCCCGGTGACCACGACCACTTCAATTCCCGCCCGGCGCATGCCGTCGACGGCGGCGGAGGCCGAGGGGCGGACGGGGTCCGAAAAGGCCAACAGGCCGAGGAACGTCAGCCCGGAGATGTCGGGGCCGCTCAGGAGCGTGGTTGTGGTCTGGCCTTCGGCCACCGCCAGGAGGCGCCGACCCGTGCTCGCCAGGCGCTCGATCTTTCTCGTCAGCAGGCCGTGGGCCTTGTCGTCAAGCGGCCGGTCGTGGGAGCCGTCGCGCCACCTCTCGCAGCGTGCAAGCACGACCTCGGGAGCGCCCTTCACATCGATGAGCTGTCCGAGCGCGCTGGTGCCCACGGTGGCGTGGAAGCCGCGGGACGGCTCGAAAGGCAGCTCGAGGTCAAGCGCCCACCCGGGCGCACCAAGAGCCTTCTCGACGCCGCACCCCTCGGCTGCTTCGACGACCGCCCGGTCGGTCATTTCCAGCACCGCGTCCCCGACCAGGGGCGGTGTCGCCCGGAGGGCGGCGGCGAGAATGCTGCGGTCACGGTTGGCCAGGCGCATGATGGGCGAACTGCGACGCCCGTCGCAGACCGAGGTCAGCTTGATCTGCCCGCCGGTCAGCGTCCCCGTTTTGTCGGTGCACAGTACGTCGACGCGCGCCAGGGCCTCCAGCGCGTGGGGGTTGCGGACGAGCACCCCTTTGGCGGACAGGCGCCGGGCGGCGGCGACCTGGGCCATGGTGGCAACGATGGGCAAACCTTCGGGGATGGCGGCGACGGCCAGGTTGACGGCGCTGCCAAGGGTTTCGGACAACGCTTGGCCCCGCAGGGCACCGAGACCGGCGACGCAAGCCCCACCGAGCACCGCCAAGGGGACCGAGACCATCGTCAACTTCCTAAGCCGCTCCTCAACGCCCCCGGCAACCTTGGCGCCGAGCGTGACATCGCCCGCTGTCGCTTCGGTGTCCTCGCCCACGGCGACGACGACGCCGAGGGCGTCGCCTGCCACCACCGACGTCTCGGCGTAGAGCACCGAGGAGCGCTCCGAGATGAGCGTGGACATGGACGGCGCCTCGGACTTGGCCACCGGGAGCGACTCCCCGGTGAGGCTCGACTCGTCCACCTCTAAGTTGTTGGCCTCGATGACCCGGCAGTCCGCCGGCACGGCGTCGCCGGTGGCTAGAGCGATGACGTCGCCACGAACGAGCGCGTCCGACCCGATGAGGCTCGGCTGCCCCGCCCGCAGCACCAACACCTGCTGCTGGCTGGCGCGGTCGAGCGAGCGCACGGCGTTCTCTGCTTGGTAGCGGATGGCACCGCCGATGAGGGCATTGAGCGTCGATACGGCGCCCACGATGACGGCGTCAGCGCTCGATCCGACGGCCGCCGATAGCGCCGCACCGGCCGCCAGCACCTCGGTCAACGGGTTGGCCAGTTCGGCGCCGACAGCGGCCGCGAAACGAGCCGGGTCGCCGGCGAGCCGGGCCACCGGAGCCAGCCGCCCGGCCACACTGGAGGAGGCAAGGCCGCCTCGACTGGTGCCCAAGAGGGCCAGGACATCGTCGACTTCGAGCATGTGCCAGGGCGGGCCTGCGCCTATGCGGTGGCGGGGCATGCGAGCCAGGCCGATGCCAGCCCGCCAGCCGTTGGCGATGGCGGCCAGGGCGGCGATGTTGACGCTGATGGTGGCGCTCGACGACGCTCTGGCCGGCTCGAGTGCGGCAGCGAGCAGTACCCCGCCGGCCGTCCCCGCCACCGCCAGGTTCGCGCTCTGCTGGCTCACCGAGCGGGCCACGATAGACGCCTCGACCAAGAACACAGCGGTGCCTAGGTCCTTGGCGATGACATCGGCGCCCCAGGGGACAACGCCCTCGACAACCAGGCCGATCCCGCAGTCGGCGGCTTCGAGGGCATCGTGGGACGGCCCGGCGACCAGGAGCACGCCGCAGCCGTCACCTTGGAGCATCCGGACCGAGCCGCACAGGCTGTCTCCTGCCTCGACGAGCATGTCGGCCCCGAACCGCTCGACGAGGTCGAGGTCGTCCCCGGCGATGACGACCATGTGCCTAGCTCTACGGGCGGCCCGGACCAGGACTTGCCACCCCGGTGCTACCTCGTCACCGATGGCGAAGACCGCCGCCAGCCTTCCCTCGAACATGAGGCCGTGGCTCGCCACATGGCCAAGGCGACGGCGGAGCCGCCGCAGCTCCGTAGGGGGAGCCGAAAGGTCGCTCAGTCGTCCAACCGTCCAGCCCCCCCGGCTATGGCGCGCCGAGGCATCGGCGCCATCGAAGAGCGCGTGCAGCCGACCTTCGGCCTCCGACGGGTTGACGTCGCTCGCGAACACGGCCCGGGTCGGCTCCTTTTTGCCCGTAAGCAGGACGGCGGCATCAATGACGACGGTGTCGGTACGGTCCAACCGCCGTAGCGCGGCCGGGTCGAGCACCAGCTCGTCGTGAGAAGCCAGTACCCGCCCGACACGGGCACTGAAGGCCTCTCGCCCCAGCCGTCCTGCCTTGGGCACGCTGGCCAGCAGCATTGCCGCCGCCTTGCGCGGGTTGGTGGTGAAGGCAAAGGCGCCCGCGGCGCCGGCCAGGCCAGTGGCGCCAGTCCAATCGGCGTAACGTTCGACCGGCCCTGAGGGCAAGGGGACCGGACGTCCCGGACGCGAGATGGGACGACAACCCACTCGCGAGGGGTCGTTGGCCAGTTCGTGTTCCAGGCGCCCCCAACTGGAACGGCGAGCGATCGCTTCGTCCAGCAGCCCTCCGCGATGCGCTAGGTCGACGACAAGACCGAGGGTGCCCCGGCCCAGCCCTTGCAGGACGGCGTTCGCCACCGCTAGGCCGATGTCGGCCGTGCTCGGGCCTAAGGCGAACTCGACCAACCGTCGGATGCGAGGTTGGGATTCCGCCACGGAGACGAGGGCGGCGGCTTCTTCGGGCAGCGACGGTAGGTCGAACATCGACCCCGCCACCCCGGCCGCGATGCCGACGGCATCGGCAACGAGGCCAACGATGGCGCGGTGGACGGGCTCGATATCACCGGGAAAGTCGGGCCGGTCGAACCCGAACCGGTCGTCATGCACCTCGTGGGCTTCTTCGACACCCTCGATCGTCTCCAGGATCGCTGAGCTGTCGACAGCCTCGCCGTCGAAGGCGACTACGACGCGTCCCACCACCGCGTTGACCTGCGCCCAATGCACGCCGTTCATGCGAGCCAGGGCGACCTCGAGCTCTCGGGCGAAGCGCTCCGATCCGTGGCGTCGGGCTGCCCTTACTTCGATGTGGGCTTTGCCGTCGCCGAACCAGTAGCGGCGGTGCCGACGGCCCGTTGAGGTGCCCGAAGGGGCGCTGTCGACGCTCAATGCCAGGGCAGTCCTTGGCCCCTCAGGCATAACGGGGTACGCCCGCTAGCCACGTGACCTCGTCGAGAGCGGTCCGGCCGCAAGGGGCCCGGCGCCAGTCGCCGTCCGGCGGTCAAGGGCTCTGCTCACCGGGTGGCCCGGTGCGGGACTTCCGTTCGGCATTGAAGGAGACTACGGGAAGCCTTGGGCTGACAGCCACTACTCGCACCTACTTGGCTTAGTTAAGACGCGCGACACGACCGACACGGAGACTCCCGCCTGGCGGGCGATCTCGGTCAGCTTGGTGGCCATACTGTCAGGCTATTGCCCCGAGTGCCCGGGGACTGGCACCCCGCCCGGCTGCGCGCCCTGCCGCACGGCGCCGCGAGCGC
>JAJYWG010000508.1 GCA_021791615.1 Actinomycetes bacterium | reverse complement strand
CTCACCCGTCGCCAACTGTCACCCGACACCCTCGTTCACTGCGCCTTCACTGTGCGCGTCCTACCGATCCATGCGCAGAGTTCCGCCGATTGGGATCGCCAGCTAGGCGTCGACCTGAGCGCGGTCCACCGATCGATGCGCGCCCTCTGGCCTCAGCTATCGGAAACAGCTGAGTCAGCTGCTCGTCCCGTAGCGATGATCCTCATCTCCTCGGTGCACGCAATGGTCGGCCTCCCCGGGCATCCAGCCTACGCGGCCTCGAAGGCCGGACTTGTCGCACTGGCCCGACAGATGTCTGTCGATTACGGACCACGTCTTCGGGTCAACGCGATCCTTCCTGGCCCAATTCGCACTCGAGCGTGGGACGGCGTTGTCGAAGAGACAATCGAGAGCGCGCGACGGCAGACCACTCTCGGCCGCATGGGTACGCCGGATGAGGTGGCCGCAGCAGCTGCCTTCCTCGCATCGGACGACGCGTCGTTCATCACCGGCGCGTCCCTGCTCGTGGACGGCGGCTGGTCCGCTGGGAGGGAAGGGCGATGAGCCGCTCGGTAACCGGAGGCTGAGGATCAGTGTCGCAGACGGTAGATCGCGCACTACAAATTATCGAGTACTTCTCCGAGCGGCCGCGCAGTCTCACAGAGATCGCCGAGCATGAGGGCGTTCACAAGTCGACGGCGCTCAGGTTGTTGCAGACACTGGAGTACCGGGGCTTCGCTCGCCGCGATGCGGAGGGCCGCTACTTGGTCGGATTCCGAATGGTCGAGTTGTCACAGCGCGCGGTGGACCACCTCGACATCCTGGCCATCGCGCATCCCCGGCTCGTTACATTGAGCCGTGAGCTCGGTCACACCCTTCACCTTGGCCAGTTGGAAGGCAACGAGGTGATCTACGTCGACAAGGTTGAGGGTACCGGCGCCGTCAAGATGTACTCCCGTGTCGGCGGCTCTGCGATTGTGTACACATCCGGGGTTGCGAAGGCGATCGTCGCCTACCTCGACGAGCCCCGCTACTCACATCTGCTCCAAAGCATCGCCTTCACTCGCTATACAGCGACAACGCTGACGACGATACAGGACTTCGAGGCAGAACTCGAGCGGACGCGCCAGCGTGGGTGGGCCGAAGACAACAGCGAGTTTGAAGAGACAATCAACTGTGTGGCCGTACCAATCCGCAACAATCGCGGACTCGTGCGTCATGCAATCTCGCTCACGGCTCTCCGGGCGCTCGCTCCACTCGAGTCGTTGCGCGAGTGCGTACCCAGGCTGCGTGCCGAGGCCGAGGCGATCTCAAAGGAGTACGGATGGATCGGCTAGCCATCGCGATCGTGCGGAACCGGTGATGAGGATCACCGCGATCGAGACGTTCCTTGTGGAGCCGCGCTGGCTCTTCGTCAAGGTCATGACCGACGAAGACATCGCAGGATGGGGTGAAGCCAGCTTGGAGGGGCGTACCGATACCGCCCGCGCGGCAATACTGGAGTTTGCGGACTACCTAATTGGAAAGGATCCTGAACGGATCGAGGATCACTGGCAGGTCCTGACGAAATCAACTTTCTACCGTGGCGGAGCAGTGCTTGCTACCGCGGTCGCCGCGATTGACCAGGCACTCTGGGACATCGCTGGAAAACGGTTCGGCGTGCCTGTCCACGCGCTGCTGGGTGGGCCGGTGCGAGATCGCGCGCGGGTGTATTCCTGGATCGCCGGAGACGAGCCGACCGCAGTAGCCGAGGCCGCTGCTGCCCGGCGCGAGGCCGGCTTTGACGCCGTCAAGCTAAATGCTGCAGGCATGCTCGAGCCGCTCGCGGGTAGTGCTGCTGTCGACGCCGTCGTGGCACGTGCCGCGGCGGTACGCGAGGTCCTCGGAGACTCTGCGGACTTCGCGCTCGATTTCCACGGCCGTTTCGATTCCGCGACCGCCCGTCGTGTGCTGCGTGAACTCGAGCCACTGCGTCCGATGTTCGTCGAAGAGCCGGTGCTCCCGGAGTTTACCGGCACGCGCCTTCGTGACGTCACCGCGGCATCTGTGATCCCGATCGCATGTGGCGAGCGGCTCTTCCATCGTACCGACTTCCTTCCGGCCCTTGAGGCTGACGTTGCCGTTGTTCAGCCCGATGTCGCACACTGTGGCGGAATCTCAGAAACCCGCCGCGTCGCGACCCTCGCGGAAGCCTTCGATGCCCTGCTCGCACCGCACTGCCCGATAGGCCCGATCGCCCTTGCTGCGTGCCTGCAGGTCGCGTTTGCAACGCCGAATTTCCTTATCCAGGAACAGAGCATCGGCATTCATTATAACGCTGGTGCCGACCTCCTCGATTATCTCATCGACACGTCAGTGTTCAGCTTCACCGACGGCTATTGTGAACGACTCAGGAAACCCGGGCTCGGCATCGACGTGGACGAGCGCTCCGTACGCAAGGCGGCAGAACGCGGCCAGCGATGGAGGGGTCCGCTCTGGCGTCATCGTGACGGGTCCTTCGCCGAGTGGTGAGCAGCATGGTCTTGTTCGAGAAGTTCCACTCGCGCATGCGTGGTGCATGCCCCGTGATCGAAGTGCCCTTCGACGCCGCAGGTCGCGTGGACAACTCGAGCTTCGACAGACTCGTCGGACACGTCCTCGCGAAGGGCGTTGGAGCCGCCGTGTTTCCCGCCTTTGCCTCAGAGTTCTACAAGCTCTCCGACGCCGAGCGGTTTGCACTTCGCCGCCGCTTCTTGGAGCAGGTGCACGCGCATGCAGGCGTGCTCGCCGTAGTCGGGGTGTCCCAGCACGCAACCGTTCTCGCAGTTAAGGAGGCCGTTGCCGCAGCCGAGGAAGGCGCGGGGGCGATTAACCTCCTGCCGCCGCACTTCCTTCGTCCGCCTCGCTCGGAGGTGCTTGGCCATCTTCGGGCGGTACTGGCCGCCGTGCCCGGACTGCCGGTAATCATCCAGCACGTCCCGGCACTTGCTGCGTCACCGCTTGAGGCAAAGGACCTCTGCGCGCTGGCCGGCGACCATCCGAACCTGCGGATGGTGAAGGTTGAGACCCAGCCCCCGGGACCTCTCATCTCTGATCTCGCGAGTGGCCATCCGCCACTTCCTGCAATGGTCGGCTACGCGGGCATGATGATGATTGATGCCCTGCGACGCGGAGCCGTGGGGGTCCAACCCGGGTGCAGCTTTATCGAGATCTACCAGCGGATCGTCGAGCTCTGGCAGGCTGGCAAGCACGAAGCCGCCGAGTCACTTCACCGGCGCCTGTTACCCTATGTCGTCTACTGGATGCAAGACGCTGAGCTCATCATCCAGGTTGAGAAGACGATCAGCAGAGCGAGGGGACTTATCGATAACGATCACTGCCGCGCCCCCGGACGAGTGCTCGACGGTGAAGAGCGTGCCGGAGTAGAGCGCTTCTTGAGCGAATTTCGCGAGTTCTTCGAAGGGGGAGGACCAGATGTGCCCAGGAGGGTCAGAGTTGAGCGCCTCTGATGCAATCGAGAGCCCGGCCCTGCGCACCGCGGAGCAGCCGGCCCCACCCGTGACGGCCGAGGAAGTGAGCCAGCGACGTTGGTCGACACTGTCACGCGACATCCTGATCGACCTAGCGTTGATCGTCGCCCTCGGCTTGCTCCTGGCGGTCTTCGGGGCTACAAGCGGGGGCAAGGAGTTCCTTACCACGAACCTCGTGGACATCCTGGACTCCGGTGCGATCCTGGGTGTGGTCACCGTCGGTGAGGTGATCGTGATGATCTCCGGGAACCTCGACATCTCCGTCGGATCGACTGCGGGCCTGGTAACAGCGGTGATGGCTGAGATCATGTCGCACAATGGCTCTGAGCTCTGGCTTGGGATTGTCTCCGCGATAGCGATGGGGCTGATTGCCGGCCTGATCAACGGGGTCGCAGTCGCATACGCGCGCATTAACTCTGTCATTGCGACTCTCGCGACCTACTCGGCGTTCCTTGGTGCTGCATTGCTCGTTACGAATGGTCAGGAAGTTGGAGTGGCCAGCTCCGCTCTCGCCACGTTGGGCACCGGCAAGCTCGGCCCGATCCCCTACCTTGTCATCGTTCTCATCGTGGTCGGCTTGGTGGCCGTGGTCGCGATGCGCTACAGCCTTGCTGGTCAGCGTGTCTACGCGGTTGGCGGTAGCCCGCTCGCCTCGCGCCTTGCCGGATTGCGAGTGCAGCGGTACACCCTTGGCGTCTTCCTCGTCAGTGGAATTTGTGCTGCCGTTGCAGGGATCCTGCTCGTCGGTCAGACGGGCACGGCGCAGCCGACGGAGGGAAGTGTCGGCCTCGAGCTCACTGCAATCACCGCCGTACTGCTCGGCGGAACGGGACTTGCGGGAGGAACTGGCACCGTGTTCGGCGCGATCCTTGGGGTGCTCGTGCTCTCGACCCTCGACAATGGCCTATTGCTCATCGGTGTGCCGGCGTTTTGGCAGGAGGTCGCGACCGGTGGACTGCTGCTGATCGCCGTGCTGCTTCAGGACTTCAATGGACATAGCGAGCGGATCCGCTCGCTCCGAGCCGCTCGGCGACGTGCGGCGGAGAGAAGGAAGGCGCTCGCGCGGCACATGAAAGAAGGGGTCTCCTAGGCCATGGCAACGACTGACACGGCTCTGGTTCCGCGACTCGCGGCCGTCCACCTTTCGAAGTCCTACGGTCATGTTCGCGCTCTGCGCGATGTCTCGGTGCAGTTCCTGCCGGGCCTGACTGGGATTCTTGGCGACAACGGTGCTGGTAAGTCGACGCTCATGAAGATCTTCAGTGGTGTCGAGGTCGCAGACGAAGGCTGGATTCTCGTCGATGGTCAGCCGCAGGCCTTCGACTCCGCGCGAGGTGCGCGAGCGGTAGGTATTGAATCGTTGTATCAGGATCTCGCCCTCGTAGAGACGATGTCGATTGCGGACAACATCTTCCTCGGCCGGGAAAAGACGCGTCGTGTCCTCGGTGCTCGTATCGTCGACCGCCGCAGCATGCGTCAAGAGGCCGATCAGGCGCTGACGGCAGTGAGAATCTCCATGCCACCGTCACGGGTCGGGGTGAAACAGCTGAGCGGTGGACAGCGCCAGGCCGTGGCGATTGCACGCGCAATGCACTTCGGCGCCCGGGTCGTGCTGCTCGACGAGCCGACAGCTGCTCTCGGTCCCCGCGAGACGGCCGCCTTCCTTCGCATCATCCGCGACATGGCCGACTCAAAGGCGACCGTGGTGATGGTCGGTCACAATCTTCCACAGATGCTGGAGCTCGCGGATCACCTGCTCGTGATGCGGGCCGGTTCGGTGGTGGCAACCCTAAGTCCCCGGGAAACGTCGTTGCGCGAACTTACAGAGTTCATGGTCGGCTCGTCGTAGGAGGAAAATTGAAGTGGCTGGTTGTCCGACTGTGTTGGGGCGCCCCCTTCATGCCGCGTTGTATTCGTTTCGATTCATTGCGACCTGGGCTGATGGACAAGGCGTGATTCCGCTAAGTAGCTGCACCTCGTGCGACTGAGGGGAAGGGACGTTAGTGCTTCATCAAACAATAGAGTTCCGAACAGAGGAAGCCGGTCCTGGGGCGCAGTTGCAGCGTGAGCCGCCGATCCGATGTGAGATCGAGGCACGAACCCGCCGCGAGCGCAAGCTTCGCAGACGATGCCGCCGGCCGTCGCCGGGGAAGAGGTGAGACGGTTGGAGCAGGCCCTGGACGTGATCCGCACGGGCCGAGTCGTCGCCGTCCTGCGCGGGGAGGACGGGACGCGCCTCGCGGCGGCCGCCGGGGTCCTCGTCGAGTCCGGGGTGCGCGCGGTCGAGTTCTCGCTCA
>JAJYWG010000205.1 GCA_021791615.1 Actinomycetes bacterium | reverse complement strand
CTCGGGGCGCAGGTCGTCTTTATCGAAGGCCTGGGCAGCCTGGAAGCCGGAGGCCTTGGGCATAGGCAAAATGCCCGTGTCTCCGCCACTGTGCGCACGAAGCTCTTCGAGGCCATGCGTCACCTTGGTGCAAAAGCCGGCATCGCAGTAATAGAGGTCCCAGCTCGTGGCACATCGGCCGATTGCCCTCGCTGCCTAAGGAAGCTGTGTCACCAAAAGGCGCCTGACAACTATCTTTCAGGCCATCGTTGGGCACGCTGCCCTCATTGCCGGCTGTCACTGGACAGAGATGTAGCAGCTGCCTGGCGGATAGCATCACGCGGTCTTGCCTCTCGAAGACAGGTGCTACGCCGCAAGGACGGCCACTTGCAAGTGAGGCCCGATCACCACAACGACGTTAGGGTCGCCAGGGCGCTACGGCGCTCCTACGGGAAACGTCGTCCTACACCATCAAAACCACAGCCTGTGCCCATGCGACGCAGGCCCCCCTTTGCCGCTCCCATCGTCGGGGCGAGGCAAAAGCGTCCAGAGGGGCGAGTACCCCAGGTCGACCGCCAGGTACCGATCATGCTAACTCAACAGCGACGTCGTCACGAACCATGTGGTGAGCCGCTAGGTCGAGGCTTCCATCGAAACGTCTACGCGTCACCAGTTCGTCCATATGGGAACTGGGGACCAGGCGTGGAGACTACGCCAACACTGAGTTTTGCATAGAGTTAGCGGAGACGCTTTCCGTGCTTGCCCGATCCCTTCCTCCCGTCATCGGCGCAACCGAAAACGCGCTGCGGCGGCTGCTCACCCGCGCCCTCGCCGGCAGCCTGATTGCCGGCTACGACGAGTGGGTCTACCTCAACATCCAAGAACGGGCCGACGATCCGGCGCGGGTCGAGGAACTGGTGGCCGATGCCATCAAGCAACGGCGCGAGGTGGTTGCCGGTGCGCGCACCCGGCGGGTCGATGCCGGTCTGCTCGACGCCGAGGGCTCGCTGACGGGTTCGGGACGTGAGCAGTTGAGCTGGTCTCCGAGTCCACGCAGGCGCTGACCGCCGGGATCGACCCCGCCGCGGTGCAGACCACGCTCGGCACGCTCGACACGGTGCGCACCCGCGCCGAGCAACTGACCTCAGGCTGACGGTCCCAGTTGAAGTACGACCCGAAGCTCGGTGAGGCGCGCCGCGCTTCGGATCTCGAACCCGAAGGTGCGTCTTCGTCATGGAGTTTCTCGGGACGTCGGCACGTAGGGACCGGCATTGAGTAGGGCAACCGCCAGGCGGCTGCATAGGGCAGGGCTCTGACCAGCGGCTTCGTCGGGTCTGGAACCCGATGGTCGAGCGATGGTCCTGAACCCCCCGCCACCATTGAAACGCTGGTTCGCGCGTCTCGTGCATAGGGCACAGGCGCCTGACCAGCGTGTGCGGGCCGGGCTCGACTGGTAGCTCGACGGTCTGGTTCCGGTCGATCGTTCCCGCCGGGCTGCCGTCGAGAATGATTTGGAACGGTTTGCGGCGAAGCTCCGCGATGTGGGCGGTCTCTCGTTCCAGTATGACGGTTGGTGACATTCTGGTCTCCGTGTTCTTGTCGGATCAGACGGTCTGAAGCCCGCGCGGGCCGTTAAGCGCTTCTTCCGGTGATGAGTCGTTCGCGGTCGAACATCGCCGCTACTGCTCGCCAGGCGAGCAGGTCGATGGCCAACAGGACCGCCGCGAGCCCGACCGCGAGGCCGGCCGACACGGCGATGACGTTGAGTGAGATCAGCGCCAGGATGGCCAGCAGCGGCAGGGTGCCGAGCACGCTCAACTGCTGGGCGCTGCGCACGTCAGTGGAGCGGGCGGAGACCGCGATCCCCACCCAGATCCCCCAGCCGGCAAGCAGCGGGGTGAACAGCAGTTGAAGCAGCACGTGCGTGCCGGAGAAGATCGCTGAGGCGATCACCGGGTTGGCGAAGAAGGCCGCCGCGGCGAGGAAGATGCCGAAGACCAGGTAGGCGATGCCAAGGGTCGGAACGAAGGCGGCGAGCGCCTTGGCGATGAGGAGCTCTTCGCGGCGGATCGGCGTTATCAAGACAGGTTCCAACGTCCCCTGCTCGCGCTCTCCGACCACGGAGTAGGCCGACAGGGTGGACGGCATGAACGCCGGGATCACCAGCATGTAGAGCATCGAGGCGCCGACGTGCAGGTTGAGGTTGCTGCTGTGCACGTGCGCATAGGTGTGGAACACCTGGATCAACGGCAGGATGATGAACAGCAGCGGCAACACGGTCATCGTGCCGATCACGAAGCGGTTGCGGCGATAGTCCCGGAGCTCCTTGACGGCGATCGCCCTGACACGCGTCCAGCTGAAGCTCATCGTCGCCTCGCTTCGACGTCCTCGTCGATCAGCTCGAGGTAGACGTCCTCCAGCGAGTGGCGGGACTCGGCGATCGACAGAATGTCCACACCGGCGCCGACCAACGCTCGTGCCACCTGCGGGGCGGCGATCTCGGGGTCTGAGACGGCGAGGGTGTAACCGGACGGCGCGTGCGCCCATCCCTTAACCCCGGGCAAACCGCCGAGCACGGCGGTCGGATCCTCCAGCGGCGAGCGGACTCGCACGTCCAGAGAACGGCTGAACAGTTGGTCGCGTAGCTCATCGGGCCGTCCGATCAGCCTCAACGTGGTGTTCAGGATCGCCACGCGGTGACAGAGCCGCTCGGCCTCTTCCAGTCGGTGCGTGGTGAGGAAGATGGTCACCCCGCGTTCGCGAAGCGAGGCGATCAGTCCGTGGACTTCGCGACTCGCCACCGGGTCGAGGCCGGACGTCGGCTCATCGAGGAACAGCACGGCGGGGTCGTTGAGCAGTGCTCGCGCCAGGGCGACGCGCTGACGCAGTCCTTTCGACAGCGACCCGCACTGATCGCCCGCACGGTCTTCAAGGTTGATCGCCCGCAGCGCCCGTTCGATGCGGGCGCGAACGTCGTCTAGCTCGTAGAGCCCGGCGAAGCACTCCAGGTTCTCCCGCACCGTGAGACGTAGGTACAACCCCGGGGACTCCGGCATGATCGAGATGCGCGACCGGATCGCCGATCCGTTCTCGGGACGCAACTCGATGCCGGCCACCGTCGCGGACCCCGAGGTTGGCGCCAGCAGCGTGCCGAGCGTCCGGACGGTCGTGGTCTTGCCTGCCCCGTTGGGACCGAGGAAACCGAAAACCTCGCCGTAGCCGACCTCGAACGAGACGTCATCGAACGCGACCCGCTCGCCGAAGTGCTTGGTCAGGTGCTCGACCACCAGCGCGGACTCGCCCTTCGAGCCATCGAGAGCCGAGGCCTCGGTGATCGGTTCACCACGACTGGTCACTTGAGTTGCCGGCTCCGTGGTCATCGGCGTCTCGTGGGGCTGGCGGACTGCGGCGGTCCTTCGCCATGAGCGGGCACGATGTGAAGTCGCGGTCGGTCCGGTGCCCGGTGGGACATCGGCGCGCCGTCGCCCATCGGCCTCCGTCTCTCATCGCGGATGCCCCGCGCTAGCGCCGAAGCGCACATAACGCTACGACGATAGCAGAGTCCTGAACGAGCGTACTAGGCTCTCGACATGCGTCCAGGCTCCCGGGAAACGCCCAAGCCTCGCACCTTCACCGAGGCCGCCCGACGAGCTCAGATCATCGAAGCGGCGATCGACACCATCGCCGACGTCGGTTTCGGAAGGGCCTCTCTGGCACGCATCGGCGAGCGGGTCGGGATCAGCAAGGGCCTCATCGGTTACCACTTCGCGGGCAAGGACGACCTCATCGAGCAGGTCGTGCTCGAGGTCCTCGAGCAAGGGAAGGCCTACATGCGGCCGCGCATCGTCGACGCCATGTCGACCGGCTCCGGGTTCTTGCGTGCCTACATAGAATCGAACCTTGCGTTCATGCGCGAGCAACGCAACTACATGGTGGCCATCGTCGAGATCGAACGCAGCGGTCTCACCGCTGACGGCCGGGAGCGCTTCCACGGCCACGCAGATGCAATCGACGAAGCCGTGCAGGTGCTCGCACAACACCTGGCGCACTACCAAGCCGTTGGCGACCTACGCCCCGATTTCGACCCGAACGTCATGGCAGTCGCCATCCGGGCAGTCACCGGCGCAGTGCTACACCGGTTCGCCCGTGACCCCGACCTCGACGTCGACAACTATGCCAGGGAGATCGTCACCGTCTTCGACCTGGCGACCCGCGCCCAGGACACCCCGTGACTGGCGACCCGTGAACGGTCAGACCGAGCCCGCTGGTGGAGAACCATGAGCCCCAGGGACCACCGCGACACGGTCGGTCGAAGCGGACCGTGCTGGCACCGTTTCTTTCCCGCCCGAGACCCGTCGAGGAGATCCTCCGGGCGCCGCCAGGTGAGGAGGTAGCGCCAGTACAGACCGCGACGCAGGGTCGCGCCGGGTAGTTGCAGACGGAACGCTGCCCGCAGCTCGCCCAACGAGGTCGAGGGCGGCAACACTGGCATGCCCTCGTCGTCGGGCTTTCCCGCCAGCCCGCGAAGCCCGAGCACCGGCTCTTCGGAAATGAGCGGGGACGGAGGTGTCTCTCAGCTCGCTAACGAAGGCCGCCAACTCCTTCGCGAAGGGGCGATGCTCTCGGGTGACGAGCGAGATATGCCCACCGGGAACCTCCACCAAGGCAGATCCGGCGATCGCCGCGTGCATCCCACGCGCCAGTGCGAGAGGCGTCGTGATCACGCCGGCCATGAAGGATGAGGGTCGGAACGACGATCTCACCCAAGCGGGCGGTGGCGTCGTAGGAGGCGGACGCGCGGCGCTGGCACTCCCAGGCCCACCGGGGTTGTCGCTCGCCGGGCGTTGGGAGCCGGCTCAACACCTCCAGTGCCAGCCACCGGCGACTGAGGATGCGGCTCGGCGGCGTGCTGGCACTGGTCGCGGCCAGAACGAGTCGCCGCACGCGCGTCGAATGGTCGAGGGCGAGGCTCAAGGCGGTTCGCCCGCCCATGGAGTACCCCACGACGACCGCTCGCTCAATCCTCAGCACGTCGAGAAGGCCTTCGGCGTCGTCGGCCATCTGCTCGATGGTGTAGGGGCCAGGCGGCTTGTCGCTCCGCATCGGTCTGCACTACTGACGACCTTGGGATCGCACCTGATATCGGAGGCGGCCGCAGACGCGCTCCTTGCAGACGACTTCCATGCCTTCGTCGCCGAACGGGAATCCTGTGTTCGAAATGCGATTCAGCAATGCATCGCCATCAAGTAACAGGGGCGCGTCGAGCGGAAACCCGGAAGATCGACCACCTTCTGACGCTCCGACGGCTCGTTCGTTCCTCGGGTCAGGGACCGGTCGCGCGACGGAGTTGAGTAGCGCAGCGCCCAGGCGGCTGCATGTGCACGAGTGGACGACCAGCGCCTTTGTAGTCGCGGAGGCCCACCCGGCCGTCATGAGGTTGAGCTCTCCGGGCACGATGACCTGTTCGCTGCCGAGCGAGTCGCGGTGCAGCGCCTCGCCCTCCAAGAGCCAGGTGACGGTCTGCAAGCCGATGTGGGGGTGTGGGGCGATGTCCAGGCCGCGGGGCGCGCTCACAAGCGCGGGGCCCATGTGGTCGACGAAGCACCACGGGCCGACGGTGCGCCGTCCCCGCCTGGGCAGCGCCCGGCGTACCCCGATGGCACCGACCCGGCTCTCCCGACTTTGGGTGATCTCGAGCACTTCCTCGAAGGCCTCAAGTACAACGTGGCTCTGCCGTTCAACGCCCTGGCCGCCACGCAGCTGTTCGATTCGATGGGAAAGGAGAATCCCGGAGCGCACTGAGCTGAACCG